>JAGCTA010000186.1 GCA_017963875.1 Victivallales bacterium
CGTCGATCAGGTTCGCAGATTTCGCCGATAAGCGGCTGGGACATGACGACGCCAGCGGCGCGGAATCCATAGAAGAAAAACGCGCCCGTCAGCAAGAGGACAATGGCAGCGGTCTGGCTCCAATAGAGGGAGGCTGGTGCGGCTAGGGCGACCAGCAATGCTGCCATGTTGCGCAGAAACCAAAAATCCGCCTGGCTTTGCGCCGCGCCGACCCGTGCCGTCATCCATTTGCCAAGAGGGAGAAGGAGAAAGCCGAAATAGACCAAAGAGCCAAGGACGGAAACAAGTGAATTGGGCACATTCAGGCGCACGGCGAACAGAATGATTACCGTCTCTCCAAGGCACATGTACGAAGCACCATTGACGATACCGAACCAGAGGAAGTTTTTCTGGGACAGTTTCATCTGTTCTGGTGTCAATGGATTCTGGCAAATCACTTCTAGTTCTCCTTCAGTGCAGGGACAATCTTCTGCAATGACGGCTATTGCCTTCCAGCGCGGCCGATGTTGCAGATGAGTTCGTGCCAGGTTGTCTGTGCGGCATTGGTCAGTTCGTCCAGCGTGATCGTCTCATTTCCCTGATGACCAAGCAATACGACTTCATCATTTGGCGCGGCATTCGGGACATCCGTCAGGTCAAGCATGATCATGCTCATGCAGATTCTGCCGAGATAGGGCACTCGCTGTCCGCCAACCAACGCTGACGCACGGTTTGATAGGCCTCTGAGAACTCCGTCGTCATAGCCCAATGGGGCGATGCCGACAATGCTGTCCCGTTGAAGAATCCTCGTGCAACCATATGATACGGGATGGCCTGCGGGAAGCCGTTTGACGGAAATGAGCCGTGTCTTGAGTGTCATGGCGTCTTTTGTCAACGGGATGGCATCACCAGGCAGCGTGACTTCCTTGTAAAGGCAGATGCCTAGACGTGCGTAGTGCAATTCTGGCACAAGGTCGTTCATGAATGCGTAGGAAGCGCAAATGTGGTTTTCCGTGCATTCTGAAGGCAAAAGGGCAAGTGTTTGACGGAAGGCGGCGACCTGATGCTGTGTCTCAAGCGCATCTGGTTCCTCTGCCTTGGCGATGTGCGAATAGATGCCTTTCAACTCAAGGCCAGGAAGGCCTGAAATTGTCTTCAAGGCCGCAGGAACGTCTTCTGGTAGAAATCCCAGGCGCCCCATGCCAGTTTCCACCGCCAGATGTATATGGACAGTTCTGTGCTGCGCAACGCAAGCCGCAGACAATGCCGCCGCCTGCTCAAACGAAAAGATACCCATGGTGACATTTTCCAGTCTGCATGCGGCTTCCGTCTCATCGGGCAAAGGTCCAAGCAAACACCAGATGCGGCATGAAATCCCTGCGTCTCTCAGGCGGATGGCCTCCGTCACACGGAAGACAGTGAGAATTTCAGCCCCGCCAGAGATGAACGCCTTTGCTGTTTCAATCAAGCCGTGGCCGTAGGCATCGGATTTGACGACTGCGGCAAAATCCATTTGTGGAAAACGGCTTTTGAATGCACGGAAATTCTCTTTGAGAATATCGTAATTGACATTGACTTCGGTCGGATACATGATGCGTCTGTGGATTATTCGAACGTGATGGGGGCAAAATACTCTGGCAAATGGAAATTGAGTTCAGGGATAGGTGCCCAGGTAATCCAATGCGGATGGGAGGACTGGCCTGCGCACTTGTAGAAATTGCATGTCCAGTGCTGTCCGTTAAGGTCTCCAAGCGGTCCGCAGAAATCCTCCATGGCGGCGCGTGGAATCGCAAATTGCGCTGTCCAGGTCAGCGGCGTCGTGATTTCTGGATCGACGGTGCGCGGAAGTGACGTCCTGACTTTGATGAGTTTTCCGTGCTCCTCGTCAATCCGTGTGTAATCGGCGAAGCCATGTGATGTGCGGTGGTGGTCACGGATATAGAAGAAAAGATAGGCGCCGCCCGCGCTCATTTCCAGATTGAAGTATCCAGGTCCCGTCGAGGGCTTGAAGAAGAATTCCACACAGGAGTCATTGCAGACTTCGTTCTGGTAGTTGAGTTGGTTGGCAATCACGTATTGGTCTTTTGTCTGGAAAATTCCATAGATGGTGTCATGGTCATGGAGTAGCCTGACGGACACTGGCGGATGGTGGCTGCTGCTCATGGGCATGGCGTTTTTTAATTCCGTGGTTTCAGCCTGCGACCAGTCTTCCCAGTTGCAATTGAATTCAGGCGCTTTTGTGACTGATTTGATGAGATAGGACATCTTTGGCTCCTTTGAGGGTGATTGATGTGATTGATTTATGACAGTGAAAGATCTATTGATTTTATGGTTTCATGCCCCGACAGCGTTTTCAGTTCAATGTGTTTATCGTCCATAACCGCATAGCCTGGTTTAGACAGCGATTTTGGAATGGTTGTTGAGCCTGGGTTGACAAAGAACAGCCCATCTTGCTGCTTGAGCAATGGGATGTGCGTATGGCCTGAGATGAAGACATCCCCTTTCGATAGCGGGGGAAGGCGGTTCTCATTGTAGATGTGACCGTGCGTAAGAAAACAACGGCGGCTTGCGTTGAAGACGATGGCGTAGTCCCCCATGATTGGAAAATCCAAAAGCATCTGGTCCACTTCTGAATCGCAATTGCCGCGTATGCCGATGATGACATCGCGGTATTCATTCAGAAGTGGTGCCAGGTCCTTTGGCTCATAGCCAATGGGAAGCGTGTTTCGCGGACCGTGGTAGAGGTAGTCGCCGCAGATGAGAAAATAGTCTGCATGTTCGGCTTTATAGGCTTCGATTGCCTCACTGAAGGCTTCTGCTGAACCGTGAAGGTCTGAAATGATTAGGAAACGCATGGTGTGTCAGTGGAATAGGTTGGGTAGAATGTCGTTGGCTTCTCTTGAATTGAGGCTGAAAAGCGCAAAGCCAGCGGTTTGTTCCTGGCGGGCGCTGTAGATTTGCTGGCGGACTTGATTCAATGTCAGATTGTGGACAGAAACCCCGATGCCTGGAACCAGTCTGTGAAGTGCATCGCCGACTTCCTGTTTCTGTCTGCGGACATCGGAAAGAAATGCCGCCGCCGAAGATTGGTAGTTCATGGGGCAGACAAAATTCAAGTTGCCGTTGGCAAGCCAGTTCTGCCAGTCTTGGCCGACGGCGTTTTTGGCAGAAGCAAGGTCTGGAAAGACCGCTGCCGATATCTGGATGCCAGGCCGTGCCTGACGAGCCGCCGCCGCGAGTTCCTGAACAAGTGTGCTGAGAATGCGCTGTCTGAAAACAATCCAACGCGCATGGTCTCCTCCGCCCGCCATGACGGCTTGCGGCCATGTGGTTTGTCGCCCAAGGTAGATTTCAAATGCCTTGTGGCATAGAGGGCAGAGGCAGGCGGCGGATTTCGGGTATCTCAGGAAGTCCAGATGAATCCCGTCAAGTTGATAATTGACGGCGATTTCCGATATCAGTCTGGCGAGATGCTGACGGTTCTGAATCTGGGATGGACACAGCCATGGCAACGTGTTCAAGTCGGAATCCATTTGGAGGCGGCCTTGTGCGCACCATTGTTTGAGGACATGCTGTTGATGGGGATTTCTGCTGGCGTCTTCCAGCGAGAGGCAATTAATCCACGCATGTGTTTGGATTCCAAGAGGGCGGCAGTTGTCCAGGCAAGGTGAAATGAGATTGCTAGAATTCGTCAATGGTGTTACTCGGCTAGGATAATTGGCTAGAATGGATGAACCGCTGTAAAGGAAAAACGCATTGAAATCCGCCTCCTTGATTCGGCGTGCGGTTGCAGCCATACTTTCTCCACGCAGGCCGATTTCGTGGTTGCACCACAGCGCACGCAGTTCGTAGGCATTTGCGCTGACAGGTGTGATGCCGATGGCTGTTAATGCGTTGATGCAGTCGTTGGCCATCTGGATTGTGGTTTCATACTGCGCATTCTGATAACTGACTCTGGCGGAATCAAGTGTCCGTTTGGCAATGGCCTTGTCCGCTTTCGATGCGACGGAGTCATTGTATGCTTTCCGTGCGTATTCATAACGTGTGAAGGCGGCGCTTTGGCGAAGCGTCGGGATATGTTTTGCCGCGAATGCCGCCATGGTCGCGGGGGTGTTGTCTGGATCCTTGTTGAGAAATGCGTGGGTTACCCAGAATCCTGCGGAAGATTCGATGATTGCAGGCCAATTCGTCATGTTTCCATGGGTGTTTTCCCATACGGCAACGGTTTTCTGAGGCGGCAGGACTGAATCGACCTTGATGAAGGATTCGGCGCTTAATCTGTAGTTTCTCGTGTACGGCAATGTGTATGGGAGGAATTTCACTGTCGCCAGGTCCTTTGTGGATGTGTATTTCCCCGTTGGAAATCCCATGGCCTGTTGCAGGATGGGTGGCAACGCGTGGAATACGGCAGCCTTTCCACCACGGCGAATGAAGGATGCCAAGTTCGCAAGTTGATTCGGATTGGCCGCCGCAGGATGTGGAAGATAGACGAAAGAGTAGGGCCGTAGATTCAGGTAGGTGGTGTCTTCCTGTTCAATGACGGCAGGGAGGACACCATGGCGTGTCAGCGCATTGCTCAGGTGATCGGCGTATTTGTATGCCTCCTGCATCTCCTTCCCAGAAAAACCCGAACGGATGATGGCGACGGGGACATTGGGACGCACAAATTCCAATGACGCCAGATGAAGCACCGTCTGACCAGTGGCGCCTTTCCAGAATGCCAGCCGCAAAACAGATGCCTTTTGCCAGGACCCTGCTGTTGTCTCTGGATGAAACTGCGCTTTGGGAATGAATATCTCCTGCCAGGATTTTTCCGACGACGGGGCGAAAATCGCCGATTGCCACACGGATCCAGTCCTGATATAGACATTGAATTGGCGGATGAGTTCTGGCTTGATGCAGAAGACGCGCAATTTCACGCCCGCACAGTGGGTGAGGTTCTCATTGATCGGCAAATCCCAGTAGGCACGCTGATAACTGTCATTGAGGAAAGTGGCTGAAAATGCCAGTCCCGTGGATTCACCATAGCGAAGGAGTTGCGGAAGTGCTGCTGGCCCGCAAGGATTCGCATTGGCCCCCGCCAGACGCAGGTCGAGTTGTTGTGATTCAGCAAAAATACACAACAGAAATGACAGCAGCAGTGTCTTGATTATTATCGTTTTCATTGGTTTCTCTTAATTGGTCCAGTGCCATGGCGAAATGCCATGACGAACAATCAGTATTCGTGTTTGTGTCTTGAAATCAAGTGGTTCTGTAAATCATGGTCAATGAGTTTGAACATCTGTGAATATCCTGCGACACGAACTTGAAGCGTTCCGAAATGCTCTGGATCCCTCTGGGCGCGAAGCATGTCCTCCGCCGTGACGACATTCCATTGCAACTGGCCGACACCCAGTTTGAAGAAAGCGGTTCGGATGAGGTCCGCAAGCAGCCTGGGGCCGTTTTCGGCATCATTCAGAAGATTCGGATGCAGGTCGATGATGGCCGCGCTACCCCCTGCCGCTTCATCGTGTGGCTGTCGTGATAACGAGCCAAGCATCCGTGTGATGCCCGAAAGGTCGCAGCCAGGCGCGGCGGAAAGCGAATAGGCAAAGGACTCGCCTGCATGGCGTCCGTCAGGTGTCGCGCCGATGCCATGCCCTGAATGGACATTTTGCAGGAAACTGAACAGATGAACGAAAAAGCGGCTGTCAGGCTCGCTGACGCGATCCATAATGGCAATGAAAGAACGGCTCAGTTCAGCGGCAATGTCATCGACTTCCGCGATTCCATTGCCGTATTTGGGGACTTCCTTTTTCAACAGAAGTCGCTCTGTCTCATGTCCGTCAAAATCGTTTTCAAGCATAACCCGCAGGTCTTTAGCAGAGAATCTCCCTGATGTGAAAACATTCTGCTTCAGGGCCATAAGTGAATCCGCCGTATTTGGCACTCCCATCAGGCAGATGGAATGCCAGTTGTAGTGTGCGCCCCTGTCATTGATTTCGCGGCCCTTAGAGATGCAGTCGTCAGTCAGCAATGAGAACATGTTCTGTGCGCCGAACTCGCGTTGCCTGAACTCGCCTTTGCGGCAGAAATAGACCATTCGTCGGGCGATGATATCAACATTGTCCATGAAAGTTCGATAGAATTCGTCATACGAACCATATTCCTCAAGTTTTTTGCAGTGAAGCGGCGTTTGATGTTTTTTCGCCACATCGTAGCCACCGTGAATGGTCAGTTCAAGCACCTTGAGGAGACTGAACCAGCCAGAGACTGCACGGGAAACCGCACGGCCTGGAATTGTCAGTTCAACGCAGCCGATTGGCGAGTAGTTCCGTGCGTCTTCAAGGGAGATTCCCCTGGCGTTTAATGCGTGGATGAAACAAGTGTCATTGAAGAAAAACGGGATGCCGCCGCCATGGGCGACCATGCGGCAGGCTTTTTCCAGAAGCGGGGCAGGGGTGTCTGGATGGATTCTGAAGGAGAGGTCGCGCAGGTGACCGAAGTCCTCTGTCGCGTTCAGTATGATGTCCGTCAGTTCATTGCAGGCACAGGAACCGTCAGGGGCTGTTCCGCCGATGGTGGTTGCCTGGACATCATAATCCTGATACAGTTTGATTGCGAAATCAACCATTAGTTCATGGGCTTTCTCAATGGTCAGCGAACCATTGGCGATATCCTTGCGGTAGAACGGAATAAGCAGTTGGTCAAGCCGCCCGATGCTGTTTGCGTTGATGATTCCTTCCTCAGCGCAGGACAGCAGATGGCCGAACCAGAGAAGTTGAACCGCGCCACCGAAACTCTGTGCTCCGTTTTCGACTGAGAGGCACCATTTGGCAAGTTCTTGATTTCCAGCGGCTTTTGCTAGTTCAGCATAGCGTTTCCCGAGCGTAAACCCCGCGTCGCAGACTGCCAGTAGCGCCCTGTAGAAACTTTCACTACGGACATAATCGGAACATTCTGGGGCGCGGCTATTCATGGCTGACTGCACGTCCGCCTTCAAGCCGCCGAAGCCTTTGGCGAGAAGACGGTCATAGCCTTTGACCGTATGGTTTTCCATCCATCCGATACCCATGAACGGATTCATGTCCCGCCACGTGCCATTGGCGAAGCCTTCCGATGGCTGGCCGCCATGAGAGTTCGGGAAAACATGCGGTTGGACATTCCGCTTCTTGAAAAGTTCTACGGGGAACATTGTGCAACCGAGTGCCTCAAGTGCTTTCGCATCTGCAACGGCATCGCGGTCTTCTCTGCCCGCGTTGAATATCCATTGGAGATGGACACCTGCCAGAAGGCTGTCGTCTTCAAGTTCCAGAGGCGTCAGACGTGTCAATTCAAGCAGTGTTTTTGCACGGCATTCGCCCTGCGTCAAGATGCCGTCCTTCAATGCAAACCATTCGGCTGCATCGCGCGTCAGGGAAATGTCCAGCCGTGAATGCGCACCGTTCATGGCTTTGTAGCGGTCTAGAAGATGTCGTTGTCTATCGTTCATTATTATTATTCGTCTTATTTCCCACGAGAGGAGGTATGAGTTCTTCGCGGTTGGAAGCGTACAGAGGTTAATAACTTTTTTGATTCGCCTTACCAGTGGTTCAAGTGTCTGCCCCTGCATGGTTTTAGCAAATCAACTTTGTTGTCAACCAACTACAAATCAAATATAAAGCGTATTCAGGCAAAATCAAAGACAATGCATATTGTCATGTCTCATATTTTTGAAACTGGTTTTATATTGCGCTCTATTCACAGATGGTAGGTGATTGCACTAAAGACATGAAATAACAAGATATGGCATCGAAAAGGCTATACGGATACCTCATCATACATAAAATAACTCTTTATATGACTTGCATGAAAAGGAATGGACGTTTACAGTATGTTTTCTCGTTCAACTGGATATTGAACAACTTCTACGGTTTGAGGTGTAATAATATGTTGCATATTTTCCTTGGGGATATGGAAAACGCGATTTATAATACTGCCGTTTTCTTTAAAAATGACTTTGAAGATGAATGGATAACCTCTCCGTTGGTTAAGGAAATGATTCGTGATGTCGATCATTCAGAAGTCATAGACAGTGGGGTGATTGATAGCCCAGTACTTGGAAAGATTCCCCCCATTAGTCTTTCAGGTGGCGTCAAGACTTTGATTTTAGTTCTTTTCGAGCCACAAAAGGTTTTTAATGCTTCCACTTGTGGAGATAATTGCGCGAAGTGGCTTCTTAAAATAGCAGAGATTGAAGATAGAACCATCAACCTTCGACATATTATGGATTTTGGACAAGAAGAATTCCAAATCTATATTGAAAATACTGGGCAAATTATCCATTCCATGAAAGAGTTTACTGAAATTGCAGTAGATTATGTTTAAAGGGACGGGGCATGAAAGGGATTCATCGTATCATAGTTCAAAATAAAAGGGTAAAATATGATTTTGAACTGAGGCGAAACATCACTGTTTTACGAGGGGACAGCGCAACAGGGAAGACAAACCTTGTTGAAATGATTCGTGAATATTCCGACAATGGTGTCAACAGTTCAATTGAACTAAGTTGCGATAAAGCCTGCTATGTTCTGGAAGGCGCAACATGGCGTGGTCAATTGTCCGTCATGAAAGACAGTATTGTCTTTATCGACGAAGGCAGTCCATTCGTTTTGACAAATGAATTTGCCACTGTCATTCAGCAGACAGACAATTACTATGTAATAATAAATCGCGAAGGTCTGGCTAACCTGCCGTATAGCGTTGAAGAAGTCTATGGGATTCGTTTATCAGGCAAGTATGGTGGTCTGAAACAACTATTCAACGAGTTTTATCATATTTACGGCAGTCAACAATTCAATGAGGCAATCCAACCTGATATGCTCATGTTGGAAGATAGTAATGCTGGTTTTCAGTTTTTCTGCGGTGTCTGTTCGGAAGGGATAACTTGTATTTCTGCAAATGGAAAATCACATATTCTTGGCAAAATTAAAGAGTGCGCTTCTGCTAGGAACATTCTAGTCATTGCAGATGGTGCCGCCTTCGGTTCGGAAATGAATCGTATGGTGTTTTATATGAGAGAACATCGGAGTATTAGGCTCTTTCTTCCTGAATCTTTTGAATGGTTGATTTTAGAAAGCGGTTTGATAAAATCTCCTGGTCTTTCCGCTATCCTCGCAACTCCTTCTGATTTTATTGAATCATCTGACTACTTCAGTTGGGAGCGTTTTTTTACCCATTTGCTGACGGAAGTGACCAGAGAAACCCATTTCCAGTATTCAAAAAACAGATTAAACCCCTTCTATTTAAGCGATACTGTTAAGAAAGTCATTCTTAAAAACTTTCCGTATATCCATTTGTGAATGCTCTATTCCCCAAGAGGGCAGATTCGACCTCTTGGGGAATTTGCAGAGTCTCCTTTATACCTATATTTTTAGAGTATTAGAGCCTTGTATAGAGGAAGACAACTGCCGAACGCGGGCGTGGAAGTTTTACCGCAAATTGTTGGAGTTTAGCACCAGTACACTTGAACTTTTCACCTGTCTCGGCATTTTCCACTTCGTATGTCGCATCAGAGACGATGCCACGCGGGTTGAGCGTCAATTCCTTTTCAACGGTCTCAGGCCTGCGGCAGGCGATCAGCACGCCGCGGCGGCTGTCGCCGAACTGGACGGCATACATGTTCGGCATGTACTCTGGGCGCTCCGTCAGAAGATAGAAATCCCCAAGGGCGTAATCGCGGATGCGCTTGCTCAACGACGCACGCGTCTTGACCTTCTTCAGAAGGCTGCGCGTTGCAGCGTCGTCTTGGTCTGGGCGGAACCAGTTCTTGTCGCAGTTGTTGAAGATCGTTGTTGGAACACATGCACTTGCATAGTCATAGAATTCTGCAGGCTTTAGCATGTGCCCGCTGGCGTGGAATGGAATCCACTTCGAGAGATTGGCGACGGCAATTTGGTTTGCTTCCGCATTGTGCGGCGAGACTATGCACGAGAAGTCAGAGCGCCACATCGGGATGGAGAGCGAAATCGTCATCCAGTCAATGCGTCGACCGCCAGAGGCGCAATTGTCGATGAAGAGGTCGGGAAAGTTTTTACGCAGCGTCCGCCAGAAGCGGTAGAAGCCGTTGATGAATCGGATTTCGGCGAGGCCCTTGGTTCCCATCGCCTTGTCCTGTTCGTCCCAGAAGGGCATCGTGTTGAAGTTGAAATCCTCGCGATAGCAGTCGATGTGTTCGTTTTTCAGGAGGCTCGTGATGGTTTCGATTGCATAGTTGCATGCCGCTTCTTTGCCAAGGTCGAGCATGCAGTTGTTTCCACCTGCCTCGATGAACCATTCGGGATGCTCCTGGACGGCGGGTGACTGCTTGACGGCGCGTTCCATCTCAACCCACAGCAACATCTTCATGCCTGCCTTGTGCGCTTCATCAGCGACTGGCTTCAAACCGTTGGGATGGATATGCTTGTTGATGCTCCAGTCGCCAGCGTATGCATACCAGTTCTTGTCGCTTTCATGGAGTTCCCATGCGACCTCGCGGTCGGGACCGTACCAGCCCGCGTCCAGCCAGAAGACTTCCAGTGGAATGCCCATCTTGCGGAAACGCCTGATGTATGCAATCAGCGAATCGGACGGAACGGTGCCGCTAAACATCATTGGAATCGGCGGCATGATGATTCGCCCGCGGCTGTCCCTTGGAACCTGATATTCCAACGTATAGCGGCGGAACGTGTTCTGGATTTTCTCCATGTCTTTGCCTTGCGCGAACTGCACGGCGACGGTTGGCAGTTCGAGGCTCTCTCCTGGTTGCAGGGTGAACTCCGTCTCGCGGAGGCCGATGTTGAAATACAAAACGCCTCTAATGGTCTTTATGGTCGCTTTCCATCCGCCCGACCAGCCGATCGCAACGTTGAAGTGGATGTCAGTTCCAACGTCGATGCCGAAGAACGGCAGCCAGTCGTTGGAACTTCTGCCTTCTGTCGGCTCCATGACGCATTCCGCATGCGTCGAGCCGTGGGACGATGAAAATGTCATGTCGTTTGGAATGAAGTCCAATAGGCCGCACTGCGAACCGAAGTGTCTGCGGACATGGACGTATGACAGCATACGGCCAAATGTCGTAAGGCGCTTGATGTCCTTGTTGTAGCCAACCCACTGGAAGGACATCGACTGGAAGTCCTTCACTGTCTGCGTTGCGCCCTTCTTTGCGAGGCTCTTGAGGACTGGCGTGTAGTCCATGACGCCGTATTTCGGCGTGACTTTTAATGAAAGTTCCAATGCAAGTTTCTTGTCAGGAGAGACAAACGTGACTTTCATGCGGTTCTGGCCGCGCCTGGCGGCGGGGAGTTCTTCGACGGTACGCTGCCATGTGTCGGCGGAAAACGGCTTGTCGCCGTACAGGAACGACGGAAGCGCGTGGTCGCGTTCTTCATTGTCCGAATTCAGGAGACTCAATACGTAATTATTGTCTATGCGTTTCATGTGTGAAGCCTTGATTAGGGGGTGAAAGGAATGGCTCAGCCGAGGCTGCCGTAGGTAGTCGGGATGACCTGGCAGTCACTGACGCCCAGGTCGTTGTAGTCATGGAGGCCCATGTCCTTGACGATAGTTCGCCAGGCTCTGTCGAATGTCGTCTGGTGGTATTCGTATTTAGGTGT
Organism: Victivallales bacterium; assembly: GCA_017963875.1. Next base: position 11,592 of record JAGCTA010000186.1, read on the forward strand.
GACACCCCATGCGGCCTGTGCCGTTTCAAAGAACATGTACTTCATTTCAGGGCCGTAGAAAATGTGCCACGTGGTTTCGAGGATGCCGAAGAGATTTTCGCGGCGAGCGAGCGCGGCGATCGTACGGATGACGTCGCCTTTGCGCCATGGGCAGACGAGCGTGGTGAAACCGTTTTCCTTGAAGAACATCGTTGTCGGGTAGGTTACATTGGTATTGGTTGGGTCGAAATGGTAGCCGTACTCCCAATCTGCGATGATTGTGTCCTGCGGGATGGTCTTGTACATGTTTTCGAGGTGCTGGTAGTCGCGGCCCATCGCGCAGAAGTGCTCCCAGCGTTTGTCTGTTCTGTTTAGGAGCATGTCGTGCCACATGATGATTCGTGCGCCACGGCTGGCGAACAGGTCGCGGAAATGGCGGATGTGGTTGCTGATGAGGTCAGCGACGGGGTGTTTGCGGCATTCGGCGCAGAGGCCGATGCTGTCCGCCTCGTCGCAGCCGATGTGGAAATAGGGCGGATTACCGAAGAAATCGTGGAGTTCGCAGACCGCGTCGTCCAGGAGTTTCATGGTATTGGGGTTGGTCAGGCACCAGCACCAGCCGTCTGGCTCGAACAAAGGTTCATGTTCGGGGTGCTGGTTGTGGTCGACATGCTGCGAGGTGCCGCCACGGCTGTTCGGCGCGTGGCCA
>JAGCTA010000187.1 GCA_017963875.1 Victivallales bacterium
AGATTCATAATCTCCCTCGTTGAATTTAACCACAGCCTCTTCATAGCGGGCGATCCTGTGCTGTTCCCTGACCATGAAATAGACAAAAAAGGCAATGCACACCAATACACCAAGAATAAACAAAACGAGGCAGGCTAACTTGATTTTCTTCCCTGTAGTCATTTTTCTCTATACCGTAAATGGGTTATATGCACCTGTGCTCTAATGATTGCAAACATCACGCACAGTCCGACAATCATATCTTGTATAAATTTACCAGTTATTCCATGGAAATCAATTAGATTCGCGTTTTTTAATGGGAATTATATCCTTTGGCAAAGGCGAAAGACTTGACAACGAAATCGACCGTCAGGCGATACTTCATGGATTCTGGAAATACGATTGGAGCAAAGTGAGAAAGATGGGTTAGCGCGGTTTGCAAGATATACGGAAGCCAAGATCACAGAATTTGAATTCAGGCACAAAACCATGGCGGAACGCAGAGCGGCAACACGCTTCGCCAGAATACCAGTGCCCACCTTTGACCACACGGTAAATACCATTGAGTGCCCCCTCTGGATTGCTTATCGCCTCATCTGAAAAAGGTCCATGCCAGTCCAGACACCATTCCTCAACATTGCCGAGCATATCATAAAGCCCCCAGCCATTCGGGGGATAACCGCCAACAACTGTATGCTCCTCATAGCCGCGTCCGTCCTTCATGTTACCCGAAAATCTCCCGATGCCCACGGTATCGCCTCCTGCACGGCAGGCATATTCCCACTGCGCCTCCGTTGGCAAGTCAAATGACAGCCCAGTCTTGATTCGCAACTGCCCCACAAACGACCGTCCATACTCATTTTCTCCGCGCACCATATTATACGAAACGCTTTCCACTGGCCTGCATTCGCCTCGAAACCTCGACGGCGCGTTTCCCATCACCCGTTTCCATTGCGCCTGAGTCACTTCAAAAACGCCGATATAATAATCCTCTGACAGCGTCACCCAATGCAGTGTTGCATCGTCATCCTTCCCACCCTCTGTCATCCCCATCATGAACGTTCCAGCCGGAATTCTACGAAGCCACAGTTCAGTCGTCCGACATGCATTCTTTGAAACGTCTGGACCCAATGCTTCATAGCGACACCGCCAGTTTTGTAAATCAACTATAAGATACGTCTTCTCATCAACTAATGACTTCTCAGGCAGCGCATCATTGCCGCCATCACCAGTCTTCGCCGTCAAATGGTCTGCTGGACAGGCAATTCGAAAACCGAAACCATAGTAGTTACTTTGCGGAGTACTCTTTCCCCTGATGGCGGAACGACACTCCTTCGCCCTGTTGTTATAGGCACCGCCTCGAACGACACGTTTTGTGCCTGACACTGCACCCTGGGGATCAATCACGGGTGCCGCAGGATACTCGCCGTCCCAGTCAAGGCACCATTCCCATACATTTCCATGCATATCATAGAGCCCCCATTGGTTTGGAGCATACGAGCCAACGGCGGTATGCTCCAAATAGCCCCCTCTGCCATCATGACGCCTATAGTACTCGAATCTTCCGACATCATTCAAAGCGATGTCATTGTCGATTGAAGACAAATCTTGTCCCGAATTGAAAGCGGATGATGTTTTTGCACGACAGGCATACTCCCACTGTGCCTCTGTCGGTAAATCAAATGGCAAGCCTGTTTTGTCACGCAATCTTCCTATGAATGATGTCTCATCGACACCATGCCCATTCTTGCCCCACCCTGCTCTTCCAGCGTCAGAATTTCCCCGAATCATGTTGTAGGAGACGCTTTCCACTGGCCTGCATTCACCTATATGCTTTGATGGCTTTCCTCCCTCAATGAGTTCCCACTGTCGTTGCGTGCATTCGAACACGCCGATAAAGAAATCCACAGTTAAAGTGACCTGGTGCAGTGTTTCGTTGTCCTCACGCCCATTTTCATCATCTGGCGATCCCATCATGAACGTTCCCGCAGGAATTCTGCGAAGCCACAACTCCGTCGTTCTGCATGTATCCTTGTTCAAATCTGGCGCGGTTTCGCTGAAATGCACTGCGCCTGTTTCCAGATTGACGACCATGTACGTCGACCTATCAGGTTCATTCTTCTTGTCGTCGCTTTGGCTGGCAACGCTATTCGCTCCCACGCCCTCAGACGCGATATCCCCTGTCGCCAGTAAAGCGAAGGACAACAATAGCACAATAAAATGTTTCATGCCATTCATTTGTCTCCTATGATGTGTTCCTTGCTGACTTTTTTCTTTGGATAATGTACCATTTCATCCCAATAAATCCATGATTCGTGAAATTGTTTCAGAAGATCCTTTAGGAATATTATAGGCCTTTTTGAGAGATAGTTAATCGCCCAAAAGCCAACAGAGAAAAACATGGCTGATTTTAACTCATCCCCCATCACCATGACTGGCGGTCTAAAAAACGATAGCCTGATGCTTCGCGAATGTGTTGAACCTCCAGATGCTCCTTACCATCCAAATCCGCCAATGTCCTAGATACACGCAGAATTCTGTCATACGCTCTGGCAGAAAGCCTTAAGTCTGTCACAATACTCTGAAGCATTTCGGCGCAATCAGGCGTCAGCGAACAAAATTCATCCATGAGTTTTGAGCCCATGTCTGCATTGCACCGTGCAGTTGTACCTACAAAACGCCGTTGCTGTATCTCTCGTGCCTTCAAGACCATCTCTCGCATTTGAGCCGTCGTCATCCCTTGGCGACGCCGAATCAGTTGTTCGTGCGTGATAGATGCGACTTCAATATGCATGTCAATCCTGTCAAGCAACGGTCCGCTGAGGCGGCTTCTATACGTCGCAATCTGAAATGGATTGCAATTGCACTGACGGATTCTAGAGCCGTAATAGCCGCAGGGACATGGATTCATCGCCGCGACCAGCATGACTTTGGCAGGGAACACAAAAGTTCCCGATGCGCGTGCCAAAGTCACTTCCCCGCTTTCCAGCGGCTGGCGAAGGACCTCCAGCGTGCTTCGTCGAAATTCAGGGAGTTCGTCAAGAAAAAGCACGCCATTGTGTGCCAATGACAGTTCACCAGGCCGTGGGTTCATCGAACCTCCGACAAGTCCCCCGTCACTGACTGTATGGTGTGGAGATCGAAACGGTCTTTTCACCACAAGACCACTGCGATAGTCCAGGACGCCAGCAATGCTATGGACTTTGGTAACTTCCAATGCCTCTTCAATCGTCAATGGTGGTAAAATACCTGGTATCCTCTTGGCCATTAACGTCTTGCCGCATCCAGGATTGCCTATTAGAAGAAGATTATGGCCCCCTGCAGCCGCGACCGTAATGGCGCGCTTGGCACTTTCCTGTCCCTTGACATCTGAAAAATCCAATGAGTCATCTTCCTGATTTCTGAATATCTCATTGATATCCACTTGAACACGATGCCCAGATGATGCCCCTGAAAACAAATCCTTTGCCTCCTGAAGATTTTTGACTCCATACACTTCAATCCCGCCCGCCATCGCGGCTTCTTTGGCATTTTCCTCTGGAACGACAATTCTTTTCAGCCCTATCTCTCTGGCATGCATCGCGATAGGCAATGCACCATGTATTGGGCGCACGGCACCACCAAGTGCTAACTCGCCAATCACCATCGTATTCCAGAGACCTGCTGTCGGCGGCAAACAATTTAAATCAGCCATCATGCATAACGCAATCGGCAGGTCATACGCCGTACCGCTTTTACGCAAATCCGCAGGTGCAAGATTGATAGTCGTCTTCCCTGGCTTCACATATACTCCTACTTGTGACAATGCAGACCATATTCGTTCACGGCTTTCACGAATCGCCGCATCTGGCAGCCCAACGATGATGACCGATGAATGTGGTTCCGTGTTGCCATCTCCCTTGGCCGCAGTGAAATTTACCTCGACCTCCACAGTCATCACTTCCATGCCCCGAATGGCCGCACTCAATGTTCTTGCAAGCATTTTTATTTCCTTTCTATATTTGTCATTGTATTTTTCATTTAGTATATATCATACAATAAATAATTCAATTCGTTTTAATTACATAAATGACAAATATAGTAATATAAATTCATTTTAAATCATAAATCAATTACTTTTTTAGTATAAATTTGATATCAAATGATATCATAAAAATCTCATAGAGAATAGTACAAATACAAAAAAGCATCGAAAGCATAATTGCCTTCGATGCCTTTTGCTGATATGCCCTGCTTATTGACACCAATCAAATGCAGAGACTACGATTCCCAATCTCAAGTCAAAATACAATAACCACTAAGCCCAACCCACAAGTCATACACACTAGTGAATCAGCCCCAGTTGACTATCTGCAACTGAACTCGTGTTTGAAATTACCAGCGATCTTTGTTGCCGCCTTCATTGCGGAAATTGCGGCGTGGGCGTTCCTCACGCGGACGTGCCTCGTTTACTACCAGTTTGCGGCCACCAAATTCTTTGCCATTCAATGCCGCAATTGCTGCATTTGCTTGTTCAGCGTTGCCCATTTCAACAAAACCGAAGCCTTTCGGACGGCCAGTCTCGCGATCCGTGATCGGGCGGGCGCTGTCAACAGTGCCGAATTCGCCAAAGGCGGCACGCAAATCATCTTCAGTCATCGAATACGGCATGTTCCCAACGTAAATGTTCATTCTTCTTCCTTGGAGTGTTTTCCTATTTCCTTGCACCATTCCCCGCATTCTCAAATGCCCGTACCCTATACGAGCACCATGCGTTTAGAAAAAAACAGCACAAGTTCTTTATATTGTATATCATAATATTTATATTGCAAGAGAAAAACAAACAATTTTTTAATTTTTTTGTTTTAATGGGCGAAAAGGCTTTTTTTCATCTTTTATCCACGACTTCGCGGATTCTCTGCTTTCTCAAGACGCGCCGTCGATGCCCCATGACCATTTTCTTGACCAAGAAATATGTCAACGGCGTCATCACAATCGTCAGCAAAAAACCTCCGACGAAAAAAGACGCAAGCAATTCACGTCCAAGAGCCATCAGGGATTCGATGCTTTCCTCCTTCAGAACGCCTTTTAGCGCAGCCGTGATTTCATCGTATGTCAGCGGATGACCGAGAATTTTGGCTCCGACAAAACACTGGCAGGGATAAATAATGAATATCGTAAAATGATTTGTAATAAATGTTCCCAATGATGCGCCGATTTTACTGCCCTTGAGTATAAAGGCCGCTGGCAACGAGAAGACTAACTGAAGCCCGAAGGGAATAAGACATCCACAGCACATCCCGATTGCCCAACCACGCGCAATGTATTCAGGCGATGCCTTTTCACGCACGATTTTCAAATAAAGTCGTACTATTTTCTTCTTTATCCATTCGAGTATTTTCATAATTGCCAACGATTCACTTGAAATACCGCCATTTCTTCTTTTCAGACAATTGCGCTTGATTATCGTTTCCAGAATGACGGACAGAATATCACAAGGACAGAATAGATTTCCAGCCTCCCAATGATCATCGTCATTGAAAGCAGATATTTCGCATAAGGACTCAGCCAGTCGAAACCGAACGCTGGTCCAAGTTTGCCATATCCAGGCCCGACATTGCTCAGACATGTCAGTGAACCTGAAAGTGCTTCCTTGACGCCAATTCCTGGCTCAAGGGACAGCAACGCAGAGACTGCCACAAATATCATCACGTAAAGCGCGCCAAACGTCAGAGTCTTACGCATGAGGTCGTTTTCAATCCGTTCTCCACTCAGCCGCACATCTGGAACGGTATTGGGAAAAATGCAATGCAGGATTTCATACTTGAACTGCTTGAGAATGATGATGATTCTGGAGTATTTCATCCCACCGCATGTGCTTCCACCGCAGCCACATGGAAACATCAGCAACGTGAAAAGCATGATGATGCATGGAAAATCCCAGGTATTCCAGTCAGATGTCATGTATCCCGTCGTTGACATTACTGTAATCACATGGAATGCCGTCGTCCGAAGATAACTCTCGAAACCTCGCGAGAAATTGGCGTTGTTTCCAAGACTCTGAAGTTCCACAGGGCATTTGATATAGAGCACAGTTGCAGTGAAAATGATGGCGAAAAGCGTGATTTTCCCGAAAAAACAGAACTCTTCGTCGGAAAAGAACGTGAACTTTCTTTGAGAGAACAACTTGACCGTCAAACCGAAATTGCAGGCGGCCAGAAACATGAAGCAGATGACGGCCCATTGAATCCCTTTGCCGTAATAGGCAAGGCTGTCGTTCTTTGTCGAGAAGCCCCCTGTCGAGACCGTAGTAAACGAATGGTTGACGGCATCATAGAATGTCATTCCAAGAGCCCAGTATGTCAGCATCGAAAGCACCGTCAACCCAAGATAGACTGCCAGAGTCCATTTGACAGATGTCGCCAGACGGGAGGTCAACTGGTCTCCTGCGGTTTTTAGTCCAGGGACTTCTGCATTATATAGTTGCTTGCCATACCCGACTTTCAAAAGCGGCAGAATCATCACGATGAAAAATACAATGCCCACACCGCCAAGCCAGTTCAACGTGCTGCGCCAGAAAAGAATCCCCTTGGGCAGCCCCTCGATGCCGTTGACAAGCCTGAACCCACTGCGCAACACAAGATTTGACGTCAAAACGGAAGCACCCGTGGTCGTAAGCCCGCTGCACGCCTCGAAAATGGAATCCTCCCATGACATGTCACAACAGACATAGAAGGGAATCGCGGCCGCAAACGTGGCAATCATCCAACCTAGCGTCACACTGGCATAGCCATCCTTTGAACCTGTCTTGAACCGAGGCTCGCCAGGATGGCGTCGCGTTGTCCGAAACGATTCAAAGCCTATCGCCAGCATCGCCAGCGACGTCGTCAGAAGCCCCAATGTCGTTTCTGATGGATCATCCATTAACCATGATACTCCAACAGACACCATCATGGTTCCGCCAATGATACCGAG
>JAGCTA010000188.1 GCA_017963875.1 Victivallales bacterium
ATGAACCTGGCGTCAGGAACTCTCCTGCCTCCAAATCCTCCTCCTTGAAGCGCGCCAGCAGGACCCGTCCCGCACGCATGCGTTCGTGGTCGTAGATGACATATATGAAACCGTCTTCCGCCTGAACTGCGCTTGGATAGGACACGCCAAGACGCTCGTCGAGGCATAGGCGGCCATGCCAGTTCCTGCCGTCGTCATCTGAAATCCACGCGGTCAGATAATCACGTTTCCAAAGGTCGATCTTGTCGCCCGGGATGTTGACACGCGCCTGATGATGGACAAACATGAGCTTGCCCGAACGCAAACGCATGATGCAGAAACGGGAGCATGTCTTGCCAAACGCCGTCGGCGAAGGCTGGCTCCACGTACGTCCCCTGTCGTTGCTGATGCTCTCCCACACGCCGTCCAACGTCCGAATCAGCATCCAGAGGCTTCCGTCCTTCCGCTGGACAATCATGTGTTCGTCAAAGCAAGCGGCATCTGGCTGGACGTCCGCGACACGTGGACCATGTATCCATTCAAACGTTTTGCCTGAATCGTACGACAAGAGCACATTCGCCCCTTGGAGGTTCAGCAGTTCCTTCGGTAGTTTCTCTCTAATGCATTCCTTTAGGTATGCCCACACGGAAGCGGGCAATACCCATGTCCCATCGTCAAGGACAATAGGTTTGCACATCATGATGCCGTCACCGATTCTTCGTGGTGCTGACCACACTGGCTCATCTGTGTCTGGCGCATCGCAGCGTGCGCACCAGACGCCGCTGCGACCGTCGAAGATCAGCCCGATTTGCGAGGAACAGGATTGCGTCCAAAACCACCACAGCGCGCCGTCGGGAGCGACCCAGATTTCTGAATCGAACGCGCGTTCCGTCGTCTCGCGACCGTCAGGCGCAACGACCTGAATCTCTTTCCAAGATAAACCATTGTCGTTGCTTGTGCAGAGCACCACATAGTTTCCAGGTCCCTCCCCTCTGATTTCACCACCATAGAAAACAGCAAACAGGCGTCCAGAAGGCAGGCGCGTGATGCTTGGGATTCCCTGATGCAGACGCGTTTTCGGAGCCTCGGACGCAGTCAGCGGACGGGGAATCATTGGCTCTAAAGAGAAGTCAGACATGTTCACTTCTCCTTGTCATTTGTTTTCCAGGTTGCCAGCATTTTCCTTGCACCAAGGACGACCAGCCATACGGCCAGCACGAGCAACACTGCGCTGATAAGAAGCAACGTCCCCTGAGCATGGATTGCCTTTGCTGTCTCGTCCGCATCAATTCCTGCCAGTAATGCCTTGAATTTGCCAATCATCAATTGAATCAGCGCCAATACGGAAATGACAAGCATGAAAAGCATTGGCAGCAATGCAAACAGGACAGGCCGTTTGCTTCTCATCAGCCAAAGAGTCACAGCAAGAAGCGTCAATGCCGCCAGCAGTTGATTTGAAGCACCAAACACTGGCCAGATGACATTGCCGTTGCCACTGAGAGCCAGCCAACCAGCAAGGATAACAATCAGAATTGTTCCAAACCAACGATTTGCCAATACCTCACGCGTTTTGGATACTTTTTGTGGCTTCCCATCAACATTGTCATCACGCTCTGGAGGAAGAATCAGTTCCTGCCAGACGAAACGGCAAAGACGTGTGGCAGTGTCCAACGACGTCAACATGAATGCGGAAATCGCAAGGCTGATGAATGTCAATCCGAAATCGTATGGAAGACCAAGGGAGACGGCGAAATGCGCCAACCCATTGGCAAAAGCCCCAGGAGCGGATACTTTTCCTGCCTTAAGTTGTCCAACAAGACCAGAGAAATCATTTGGAGCCAAATAACAGACGCTGATGACGGCGATGATGGCTAACAGACCTTCAACCAGCATGGCACCATAGCCGACGGGAAGCAGATGCGACTCCTTGTCAATCTGCTTGGAACTCGTCCCTGAAGCCACCAGTGCATGGAAGCCTGAGCAGGCACCGCAGGCAATCGTCACAAACAGCATCGGGAATGGCCCACTGGAACCTTCTGGGACATCCGCGAACATTGGCGCGCCAAGCTACGGCGACGCCACAAAAATGCCCATAATGCCAATGAACATCATCGCATAAAGCAGATAGGAATTCAGATAATCACGTGGTTGCAGAAGAACCCATACGGGAATAATGGATGCGCACAACGCATAATACAGCAATACGATTATCCAGACATTCTGAGCAACTCCCATATCGCACCCTAAAATAGCCTTGAGGTCAAGGGGAATCACCGTTCCAAGCCAGACACATACGAACAGCAACGGGACAAATACAAGACTGCCTTCTGTCAAAGTCAGAATCTTTCTGCCAATGGCGACTCCGAAAAATGGTGCCAAAATAATGAAGAGAATGGACGCCGTCGCAACCGAAGGCGTCATGATAAATGTCATCGCCACCTGTGATGCAAATACTGCCACGACAAGCAACAGTGCTGCAAGGCAGAACAGCAGGAAAATCTGTCGTCCTGCGTACCCGAGTTCATTTTGAATCGTATAGGCGACAGAACGCCCCTTGTTCCGCACGGACAGGAACATTGCCGCAAAATCATGCATTGAGCCAATAAAGATACAGCCAAGCACAATCCAGAGAATCGCTGGTCCCCAGCCAAGATACGCAGCCAGAACAGGCCCGACAATAGGCCCAGCACCTGCAATCGAAGCAAAATGATGGCCAAACAGCACGGCCATCGGCGTAGGACAATAGTCAACATCATCACGCATTGAATGGGAGGGGCATTCACGTTTTGGATCAACTCCGAAGACGTGTTTCAAATAACGCCCATACCCAAGAAAAGCCACGACAAACATAACCAAACCAATTCCCAACAATCCTGAACCATTCATAGCATCCATGTCCTTGTTGATTCGTTTAAGGAAAAAGTCTCATACGCAAATGATGACTATAGATAATATAATTCTACCTCGCTTTTTTTCACTATTTTTATGTATTTCTCATGTCCCGCCACAGAAGAAGTTGAAAATAGGACAAGAAAAAAACACTTTTCTTCAATTTTCTGTGTTTTTCTAGTTGATTTTTGCGATTTTTAAGTAATATTTGCGGAAAGCAAATTGTTTCTATTTTAATATTTGTTTTAATACTAATGAAAAAGGAGTCTTTTAAATGAACATTAACAATCTATTTAAAGCAATTCGGGCAATTGCAATCGTGATTGCGGTATCCACAAGTGCCTTCGCATGGAGTTGGGGATCGCATTCCAATTCAAGGGAAATCCGCCACACTCTTGTCTATAAAATCGAGAACCTCAAGAAAAAAGCCCACTACCTGCATGCAAACCCGAATAATTTCCCCCTGATTCAGAAATTTGTTCAGGACAAAGTCGATTACGTGAATTACATGCGCGCCAATGCCCGTACCATCCATTCGCTCCTGGAAGGCTACGACATGAATGTTTTTGTTGACGAGGCGACTATTTATCTGAATGAAAGACTCGACAATGTTCATCCAGGAATGCTGGCTTACGCGATGGAAGTCGCTGGCTATTGGGATTTTGACGACATTTCAGAACTCAATGTCAACTGCATTGACGACGTGGAAGTCAAACACAAGCCTCGTTATATGAATCACCACAAGTGGGTGAGGACATATCGCCCAGATGGTCGAGGGCCACTGCCACCCGCCCCGATGCCGCCAGCGCCTCACCCTGCGCCCAAACCGATGCCGCCAGCGCCTCACCCTGCGCCCAAACCGATGCCGCCAGCGCCTCATCCTGCACCGAAACCAATGCCAAATATCAATAAGGTTCCTGCGCATCAGCCAGCACATGGAAACCAAAATTTCCGCCCGCAGCCTCCTCAACCTGCCAAGCCTGCACCCGCTCCTAAACCGATGACGAAACCAATGCCCCCAGCGCAGCAGAACAAGCCTCCGTTCCCTGGTCAGCCAAGATAAAACTATTCCTTAATGATCTTTTCCCCGAGGATCGGTAATTGCATTGGCCAACGAGACTTTGCATAGCCCCCGAAGGACTCAAATACCAGTAGGCCCCGAAGAGGGCAAATATTACCCCCAAGTTGAGCGAATCGAAACCTGGGGGAATTTCGCCATCGGAGAGGTTGAACCTGCCATCTGGGGAAATAGAGCGTTCCTTAATGGATAATTTGACTGAAACTGCATTATTTTAAGGAAATCCACAATGTCAGAAAGGAAATCCATCCATAAAAACCTCCGCCTTGTATCCACGATTGCGGTTGTGTTGCTTGCCGTTCTGGTAACATACTCAAAGGCATACGCTCAACCCAATCCAGCAACAATGAATCCCCAACAGATTATCCAGACTGCCTCATCTATTCCCATTGAGCAGTTTAATGCATTGATATCCCAATTGAAGCCTGAGCAAATCCAACAAATTAAAATATTACTATCCACGCCAATGGGCAAAGAAGCCCTAGCCAAACTGCCCCCAACACATCAGGAAGCCATCAATAAACTTCTTCAGCAGAAATCATCGCCAGGAAATTCGGACAATCCATCTGCGGCTCCTTTCATCCCAACGCTTCCAACAGGAAAGCCCGTCAAATTATATCTCTATTTCAAAAATAACATGATTATAGAAGCAGTCACGAAAGAGCGGGAAGAAGCGAAGAAAGCAGAGGTCGAGGAAAAAATCAAAAACAATGAAACCCCTTATTACATGGATGGCAAATATCTTCCTGGCGTCATGGAATTCGTTGCCATTCCTGCAGGTTCGTTCCTGATGGGCAGCAATATCTCTGAAAAAGGCCATCTGGCGGATGAACTCAGGCATGAAGTGCAACTGACTGCTCCGTTCTGGATGAGTTGCTTTGAAGTCACCCAGGAGCAATGGATAGCCGTCATGGG
>JAGCTA010000189.1 GCA_017963875.1 Victivallales bacterium
CATTGATGACCAAACCAGAAGCACGTCTATGTTATGGAGAAAAAGTTCTGTTTTTTTACTATATCAATGGGTGGGCGACTGTCGCTCGTCCAATAACTTTTCTTTTTCGACCTAATCAGTCACTTGAAGTCACATTTAGACTGCCCTCTGGTGCAAATATTCATCCAGAGGCGAATGACGGGCAGAATAAGGAGTGACAAAAATAGGCATCAAACTATCTAGGATAGGAATTCCTGCATAGATTAGGCAATCCAACGCAACGATAACGGAAACGACAAAAGAGTAACAAGGCACATAGAAGCGGCATTCGCCAACGCCGCGTCGCACCAGCAAGGCGCGTTTTGGGGCTTGCAAATAAACTGGACACAATGAAGCCCCTCCTCCGCAAAATCTTCTTCTGGGACGCGCCCGCGCAGGGCGCGTTCTTCGGGATGACGCTGCTCATCGTTCTTCAACGATGCTTCTGGCTGATTCTCGTCGGCGTGGTCCTGCCCGTCTTCGTGCGTGCCACCAGCATCGGGACTACGCTGTGCGGCATCGTGTTGTTTCTGTTCGCCGTGGCGGCGATTTATTCGTTGGATGAGATGAGGACGGCGTTGCTCTAGGTCTGCGGGACGTTCGGCGAACGCGGTGAAACAATCATTTTTCGCCATCATACTTGAGGCGATACATCCCTTTGCCTTTTCCAGAAACCACAACGACGACATTCATTTCTTTTAACTTTATCAACAATCGTCGTGCGCCCCTATCCGAGCAATTCAATATTTTCATTAGATATGTCGAATTGAATACCCGGTTCACTTCTATCTGGTCATAAATTGCTTGCAAATTTAGAATCGTTGAAGTATTATAGCTTTTTTCCGTATACGCTTGGGTATATGCCTCAAGAGAAAGCTTAATAGGTCTATACTTTTCTCTTGCTTTTGTAATTATATCTGAATCGGACACTTTTTCCTTTTCAAACGGCAGCTTTTGATAGGTTGCACTCATTACTGTCGTTTTCAAGATGAAAGTACTGTTATTGAACACAGGATCAGGAAGACCGATGTCCTCCAGTTCCTTGCACATGCGACACATCAGGCAGCATAGCCAATGTCATTGTCCTACTGAAGCGGCGTCGCCTGCCAGCCGTCGATGCGGCCCTTTTCTGAGTCGAAGTTGACACCGACCAAGATAATCGACAGGCCACAGGACTGGAATTTCTCGTAGTAGCGGTGGTCGATGATTTGGCTGATTGCAGCCTCCGCCGTATTGTCCAGTTTATTACTCTATTCTCTAAGTCGATACCTCCTGCCACGATTCTTCCCCATGGATTCAATGTCTTCCATCAAAGAAAGCAACTCTCTAGTTCTTGAAACACTTAGACCGATTTCTGAAGCGATTTCTTCAGTCTTGGATTCTCCTTTCTCTAACAAGAACCTCCGTATCTTCCCAAAATTTTCTACAGTTTTTATCGCCGATTTTTTTATCGCCGATTTTTTATCGCCGATTTTTATCGCCGATTTTCGACGAAAACTCAACGTCAATACTGTTCTGTCAGGATTGTATTGTTCTTCAACAACTGGTTCATTCCATCCTTCAGCAGCCCAAACAGAATAGATATCTGGCACACCGCTACCTGCTCGTTCACCGTATCCAATCAGATTAAACATCTTTAGCAATGTCTTGTTTCTTGGATCTGATATTCCTCCTTTCAGCATTTGCTCCTTCCCTGTTCTAATGCTTCCAGGATTCTCCAAAACAAGAGTATCTCTATCCTTTTTCACGACCACTCCCCTAGAAATGAAGTAGTCTGCATTTACGAGGCAGTTAACCAAAGCTTCCCTAAGCGCCTTTGCAACTGGAGTATCATCAACTCTTGTTTGGCCATCCATTTCAAATGGAATTTTAATGTCTTTCAGAATTTTAGAATTCACTCTAAAGAAAAAATCCATGACATTTCCGGTCCAGTTACCTGAACTTGATTGCAAGCGGTCTGTCCAGCGAATCAATGGATCCAACGTTTCTCTATAATCCAAGAAATATTCAGGAAACTCTCTGACGATATCATACTCACGCCCAAACATTAATAGCCCAGCAGCCGTTGGATGCAACCTGCCTTTCTTGTCAAAAGCAGCCCCTCCTATTTTGCGAAGATACTCGTCATCATCGTCCGCTTCCCAGACATGGCCTGGTCTCCAGACTTTGTGCCTATTACGAAACGCATGGAAGGACTCCATGTCAATCACAGAAAGATCCATGTCCTCAAGTATCTTCATATCAGATGTTTCTTCAGGCACGTCACGAAGCATTGCACGTACTTCCTGCGGAGTGCAATGATAATCACCTTCCCCATTCCTACGAAAAGTTCCACCGAATAAATTATCATTGATAAACACTGGCTTATGGACTCTGTCAGCGGAAGGGACCTTGATTACAATAATCAAATCTCCTGCTATTTCGTATGTGCAGACATCATCATCAGTCAGAAGATTTATACTTACTTTCTTTGGATTATTGGCATTATCCCAGAAATCTTTAATCAGTTTCTCAGTATCAGATGCAAGCAATCCTGTTGTCTCCCAATGCTTGTCATCTTTTTCCCGAACACCAAGAATGATAACACCGCCAGTGCAGTTGGCAAATGCTGAATATGTATCCCAAAGAGACACAGGCAAGCCGCCCTTGGCTTTTTTTACTTCTCGCCTATTGTCCTCTTTATATGAATCGAAATCTTCAAGTTTGAAAGCCTCCATACTTTGTTCATGTCCTCCCATGTCTTTAGTTCTGCTTTATCCCATTCCTGCCCATTAACTATTATTCTTCAAATCCAATCCGCACGGATGTCCCAACGTAAACGTCATTTTCAGCCTCTGTCATCAGTTTTTTGATGGGCGCTTTAACCGCCGCCAGAAATCCAGAAAACGCAATCAATATAAGTTCAGACGATTCATTTGCAAGCACCAAACAGCCCATTATCGTCTCGTTTCTGTACAAAAGAATCTATGTTTTGCCGTGATTATCCAAATGTTGCGTCATGGAGAAGCGTAATATGCCAACTACAATATAGTCCTGAACTACCATGAATTGAGGTGTGCTTCAAGGGAATCTGCTTCGCCCCTGACACGGAGCGAAGCAGCACGGCTACCGACACGTGATAAGGATGGTAATGCGGAGCTAGTGTCACGTCATTGACTAGAAAAGGCCATATAGCAGTGGAATCCCAAATGAAAAATCTTAGTTACATAGTCATTGGTTCATTGTGTAGTTGAGACGCATGGATGATAGTGAAACGGTGAAATAAGGACGATTCTGAACGTTACAGGGGAGAGGGAGGTAATCGCCCAGAACCGTCCATTAAGAGATGTTTGGTGAGCATTACGCCGATGTGTCAGCGTTTGCGGGCCATGCTGGTCTTGATGGCTTCGGAGGCCTGCTGCTTCGTCAGACCCTCCAGAGAGGGGACATGGTAGCGTTTGCAGATTTCATCACGCTCCCATTTCGGGTTCTTGCTAAGCGTGTCCAGCTGCTTCTGGGAAATGCCGCCGTTGACTACGGGCGGTGGAGCCGAGCTGGGCGTCTGCTGAGGCGGCTCTGAGGGGAGGAGGCCGTCCATCAGTGCCTTCGCGATGCACAGCGCCTTGTCCCTGGAGAGAGGGCCTTTCACGGTCTTGTCATCGAAC
>JAGCTA010000002.1 GCA_017963875.1 Victivallales bacterium
GGGATATGATTCCTTCGTGCAGGAAAAACTCGCAGGCCGCATGAATGTTTACTTCGCGGAGGACAATGGACGTTTCGCGCAATACACGTTGCGTACACTTTCCGATTGGAAAAGCAAACTATCTTGGCCTGAAATCAATGTGGTCCACTGGAACAACGGGCTGTGGGATGTCCTGCACATGAATGCCAATTCCGTTGGCTGTGACGGGGAAGCCGAAGGTGAAACCATTTCACCTTCCAACGTTTCGAAGGAATACCGTTTTGACAAAGACCCGCTGACACCCCCTGACATGTACCGTTACATGATTGGGCGAGTGCTGACCAGAATCCACCAACTTTTCCCAAAAGCGGTGGTGATTTTCGCCACCACCACCCCAGTCATTGAGGAACAGGCAAATTGGGCCTATCGTTCGAATGAGGAAATCATTGCTTACAATCAGATAGCACGCGAGGTCCTGATTCCGCGCGGAGTCCTAATCAATGGACTCGGGGATTTCGCGATCAAAGAATGCGCCGCACTTCACCGAGATTGGGTACATTATAATGATGAGGGCAGCGGCAAACTCGCTGATGAAATCATCCTTTTCCTTGAACAGGAGAAACTGATATGAAAAACTATGGAACATTTGACAACTTGCGCCCGAAACTGGAAAAACAGTATGAAAATGCCGTGTATTCCACAGAGAACTGTTGGAGCGAGGAGCAACTCCGCCAGACTTGGGAGACTCATAAGCAGCAGAATCCCGATGAAGAACGGATCCTTTCTCGTGCATTTCTTATTGCATTGATTTTGAAGCACGCGCCAGTTGGAGTCGAATTGTTCAATCCGTTCCCTGGCAAATTCCAGACTTTCGGCCTGCTTCAAGAGGATTTAAGGGAGGGATACACGCTGGCTATGGAAAAAGTGCCTGGGCTCAACTACGGCGGAACTGACATGGAATTCGGAGTCGGCTGGATGGTAGACCGCAGCCACGTGGCGCCAGATTGGAAAAAACTGTTCAAACTGGGACTTCCAGGTTTGATTGAACGTGCAAAAAAAGGCCACTCCCCGTTCCACAAAGCAGTGGTAATGGTTTACGAGGCGCTGACGGAATTCTGCCGTCGGGTCGCTGTTCTAAACGATAATCCAACCTATGCGGAAATTGCAGACCATGCACCGCGAACTCTCTACGAAGCGTTTGCCCTGGCATACGTCCTGCATGACGCCATCGAGTTCGCAAACGAAGAAGTCCGCACCATGGGCCGTTTTGATGCACTCTACATCGACTTCTACCGCAACGATTTGAAGACAGGACTCCTGACGCGCGAATCCGCCAAGGAACTCATCAAGTTCTTCTGGATTGCCTTCTACGCCCGCTACCAAGGAAAGCGCTTCGGCAAGAACTTCTGCTTCGGCCCCGATTTCAACGAACTTTCGAATTTGGGAATGGAAGCGTACTATGAAATGAATATCGTTGATCCAAAGTTGTCCGTGCTTGTGCGCGAGGACATGCCGCAGGATTTCGCCGAACTTTACGCTCGCTGTATTCGCGACGGGCGGACGGCCATCGTATCGCTCAATTATCAGGTGATTGTGGACGGGCTGATTCGCCATGGAAGGACACCCGAGGACGCCGCTGACTTTATTCCCATCGGCTGCTACGAACCCGCCGTCGCGGGCAAGGAAGTCTCCCTATCGGGTGCGACCCATATCTATCTGCCTATTCCCGTGCTCGGCGTGATTAATTCAGGCAAAGACTACACGACATTCGATGATTTCAAAACCGCCTATCTGGAACAACTTCGCAAAGCCTGCACACTTATGAGGGAGAAACAGACCCTATGCGACCTGGCGTGGAAATATGTCAACCCTGTGCCGTTGCTGTCTGGCACATTTGATTCCTGCTTGGAAAAGGAACGGGACATATCCGACGCTGGGGCTCGTTACAATACCACGGGCTGCGTCGTCTCCTACATTGCCGACGCAATCGATTCTCTCGAGGCAGTCCGCTATCTGGTCTATGAACAGAAACTCTGCACGCTTGAAGAACTGCGCCAAATCCTAAAGGACAACTGGCAAGGACACGAAAAACTTCGGGCGACCGTGCTTCGGAAACCCGCCAAATGGGGAAATAACAACCCAAGGACTGATGATTTGGCGGTTGAAATCGCCGCGTTTGTATCCAAACTCCTCTCCAATCTTCCCAACGGGCGCGGTGGCTCTTTCTTCCCGTCGCTCTATGGGCAGTTGGTCGTCGAGCGTGGAAAAGAGATTGGCGCACTGCCCTCGGGGCGTCTGGCGGGCGAGCCGATGTCCAAGAACATGGATGCGGTCATAGGCATGGACAAGAACGGCATCACCGCCTTGATGGATTCCGTGCTGAAAGTCGATATGCGCCAGTTCCCCTGCGGGACATGCCTTGACATCATGCTTCATCCGACTTCCGTTCGTGGAGAAGAGGGAATCGGCATACTGGCTTCCATCATCCGCACGTTCATCGCGCATGGCGGCAGCGGAATACAGTTCAATATCTTCGATGCAAAAATCCTTCGCGACGCACAGGTTCATCCTGAAAAATATGAAAACCTGCAAGTCCGAGTCTGTGGCTGGAATGTCAAATTCACCGACTTGACTCCCGAAGCACAGGAGACTTTCATCCGCCAGGCAGAGGCTATCGCTTAAGCCAGGAGATTCTTCATCATGAAAGAAGCACGATACATAGACATCAAGCGCTTTGCCGTCCATGACGGCCCTGGCATCCGCACAACGTTATTCTTGAAAGGCTGTCCGTTGCGCTGCATCTGGTGCCACAACCCTGAAAGCCGTTTCCCACAGCCCGAACTGGCAATCCACTATCCGAAATGCACGTGTTGCGGCGAATGCACCAAGGTCTGTTCCTGCCACCAGATTGTCAACGGCGTCCACGAGTTCAGACGCTCCGACTGCAAAGCCTGCGGCAAATGCGTTGATGCATGCCCTTCTGGAACGCTGGAATTGTTCGGTCGGACGATTACCGTCGAAGAAGCCGCTGCCCGTCTTTTGGAGGACCGCATCTTCTACGCTGATGACGGTGGCATCACGCTCTCTGGCGGCGAGCCGCTGATACACAGCGAGTTCTGCGCTGAACTGCTAAAAGAAATGCATGGCGAAGGCATCCATTGTGCAGTCGATACTTGCGGCAACGTCCCGTGGTCTGCGTTCGAGGCAGTCTTGCCCTACACCGACATGTTCCTCTATGACTTCAAATGCGCCGATTCAGAAAAGCATAGGCGTCTGACTGGCTGTGGAAACGAGCAGATTCTGGAGAATCTGAAAAAACTCAATGAAACTGGGAAGGAAATTGAAATCCGCATGATCATGGTGCCTGAACACAATATGGACCATGGCGACCTTTGCGCGGCTGGACAATTCCTTTCGCCTCTCAAGAGCATCTCCGCAGTCCGTCTGCTCGCCTATCATTCATTGGCACGCTCAAAATTCCAGGCGGTAGGGCATCCCGACACCATGCCAGATGTTCCCTCGCCTGACGTTAATACGCTTGAAAAATGTGCGGAAATCCTCCGCGAGTGCGGTTTGAAGAAGGTAATCAACTCACTGAAATAACAGGAGAAAACAATGATTTTCGGAACATACGCACAGGATGAAGACTATCTTTGGAAGAAATTCAAGACACCAACGTTTGATGTATCCACGGGCATTGACGAAGACACCGCCGCGAAAGAAATCCTGCGCTTTGCTGAACTGGACGCTCCTCCACCAATCATCAAGGCACGTGGCTTTGAGTTTTTGACAGAGAAACTGCAAATCGAAGTTGATCCGCATGACTTCTTCCCCGCGTTCGCTTGCATCAAACATCGCCCGACGCCCATGACGCCGCTCTTGGGAGAATTGCGCAAAAAGACTCCGATAAAGCAGGGGGAACTTTGGGACCTGCTTAACCAGTCGGGAGCCTCCAACGTGTGGATCGACTTCGATCATTCCGTGCCTGAATGGGATGAAGTCTTCCGCCTGGGCTTCCCAGGGCTTCTCAAAAACGCGATGGAATGGCGTGAGAAGCATCGTGCGAACGGCACGCTGGACGCAAAGAAGGACGCCTATTTCGAGGGCATCCGCATCACCTACGAAGCGATTCTCCGCATGATCGAACGCTTCATCAAGCGCGCAAAAGTGCATAACAACGACCGCTGCGACTTTGTCGCCGCCTCGCTCCAGCGCCTCCATGATGGTCCGCCGCAGAACTTTTTCGACATTCTCCAGATGATATACCTCTATTTCATGTTCAGCGAGCACATCGACCACATGCAGGTTCGTTCGCTCGGCAATTTGGACTGGATGCTTACGCCTTACTACGACCGCGCATTGCAAGAAGGCCTCTTCACCGATGCGCAGATGCGGGAGATGTTCGACCATTTCTTCATGCAGTGGGGCTCCATCGACAACTACTGGGGCCAGCCCGTCTATCTCGGCGGAACAAAGGCGGACGGTTCCACCCAAATCAACCACATGACCTACTGGATTCTCGAAGAAGCCGCGAAACTGCACCTACCGACGCCGAAAATCCAGATTAAGATCGCGAAGAACACGCCCGATGAGTTCATAGACAAAGTCACCGCGCTCATCCGCGACCAGCACCAGAGCATCGTGCTTGTCGGCGAAGAAGGCATCCGCCATCTCATGACCTCCCATGGCGCCACTGAAGAGGATGCCCGAACATGTTTTATTTCAGGCTGCTATGAGTTTGGGCGCAAAGGCCGTGTCCATTCCAATGGCACTGGCGTCGGCCATCTCAACATGCTCAAGCCGTTTGAACTCATATTCAACAACGGCATCGACAAGCAGACGGGCAAGCACATCGGCGTGGATGTGCCGCCGCTGGCTTCTCTGGACACTTTCGATGAGTTCTATCGCCTTTACGTCAGAGAACTGTTATGGATAATCAATGCCAATATTAATGTAGTGAATGACTTCGAGACATATCTTGACACCTTCAATCCAGCCAATGTCTTCTCACCCACGATTCCAAACAGCCTTCGGACAGGCCGCGATGCATTTGCCAATGGTTGCGACATCAACAGTTCCTCGTTGCTCACGACTGGCTTCGGCTCGGCCATCGACGCTCTCTCCGTTGTAGAGGAGTTGATATACGAGAAAAAGGAGATTTCCCTTGAGGAAATGGCCGCCGCCCTGAATGCCAACTGGGAAGGCTATGAAACGCTCCACCGTAAGATTCTCTCGTTCAGGAACCGCTATGGCAATGGCATCCCCAAGGTGGACCGATTTGCGCAAATGCTTTCGCGAACCATTGGCAACAACGTCAATGGTCGCCCCAATTCGAGGGGCGGCACCTGGAAGGCTTCGGTGCATTGCGCTAAGCAGTTCATTCACGAAGGATTTAAGACAGGGGCCACCCCAGACGGACGATTCGCGGGCGAGGAGATGTCCAAGAACGCATCCCCTGCCATGGGGGCCGATGTTAACGGAGTCACCGCCCTGATTCGCTCCGCGCTGTCAATTGACGCCGCATCTTTCCCAGGCGACTTCCCGCTGGATGTAATGATGCACCCAAGTTCGGTCAAAGGCGCGGATGGACTGGCCGCGTGGCGGAGACTCATCCGCGTCTTTTTTGCTGGCAACGGTGCCGCCATCCACTTCAACATCTTTGACGCCTCCGAACTCAAGGAAGCACAGAAAACCCCTGAAAAATACACAGGGCTACAGATACGTGTCTGCGGATGGAACGTCCGATTCACAGAAATGGCCAAGTCCGAGCAGGATATGTATATCCGCCGCGCGGAAAGCATCACCGAATAGAATTAAAAGGTTTGGGGAAGATGGAAAAAGTCAAATGGCTTCTTGTTGGCCCTGGTGACATTGCGCATACTCGTGTAGCACCTGCGCTGGTTACTGCGAAACGATCCGAGTTAGTAGCAATCTCAGGTTCAAAACGTAGAATCTCTACCCAGGAATTGGCAGAAAAATACCAGGTAAAATTGACCTATGACGATTTAGACGAAGCACTGGAAAAATCCAATGCAGATGCGGTCTATATTGCCACACCACATCATCTCCACGTCGATATGCTGAAACGTTCCCTTGCCGCGGGGAAACACGTATTCTGTGAAAAGCCGTTGGGAATAAATGCAAAGGAATGCCTCGAAGCCATAAATGCAGTCCGTAATGCCCCTCATCTCAAGACAGCATGCTCCAATTACCGCATCTTTACCAGACAATTCCAGACGTTGGAAAACATACTTCAAAGCGGGGAAGTCGGAGAACTTCTTGGAGCATGGCTGCAAGATGAGGAAGGCTATTACAATCCAGGCAATCATCCACTGTTGAAAAAGGTAGGTGCAAATCCCGAACATTCTTTCGGCTTCTATCTCATCAATATTGCTCAAAAACTTTTTGGCATCCCTAATGCTGTATTCTGCGCGGCATCACGTTTCAACTGTGAAAACATAGATGAATACGATATTGAGGATCTGCAAAACATCATTTTGCTTTTTCCTGGAGGGAAACAGGTAACAATTCTTCTAAATTTCACCGTCAATCATATTCCGCGACGTCATGCGTACTCTTTCGCCTGCAGCAAAGGAAGGATTGTCTTTCCTGCGTGCCCACCTCACTTTGATGAACCAATCCAACTCATTACCCAAAATACCATACGCACCTTGGAAGATTCCATTTCTGGCAAAGACGGCAAGCGTCCCAACTGGCATTTGCCCATGGTGCAGGATTTTGTGGATGCCATCCTTGATGGCGGAACTCCTCGCTGTACTGTTGAAAGCGCTGCAATGACCGCTGTCATCACGGATGCCATTGAACGTTCTGCCGTCACTGGCAAGATTGAGCCTGTTCCCGCTCTTCAATGACGCGGAAAGCATCACTGAATAGGAGTGCCAATCACCCCCTTTATTCATAGGAGTGCCAATCAACCTCTATATTCAACAGTATAAATGTGTGCCTTGGACTCTTTTCCCCACACCTTTTCAATGGTCAGGCGGATGGCTGTTGCGTGGATTGTCGGCCAGGAGCGGCGGAAAAGACGGCAGTGGATTTCATCCTCAATGAGCAACGTTGTCCACGAACCATCGACAAGAGCATCAATACGCAGTTTTCTAGGGAGCATCGGCGGCATTTCCTTTGGCTCCATTACTCCTTCGAGTTTGCGCATGCGCTTGTCCTCATACTCCAGTACCGTGTCAAAGACGAATCGGCAGGCATTGATTGACTTCGGCGAATCCCATTCGTAGAGGACGGACTCTCCTTCGGCAAACCAACAGCCGTTGTCCTTGTCATCCATATCGCGGTCTGTCGGCTCCTGCAGGTTTGGGAAAGCGGTCTTTGCACACTTTGTCACATCGGAGACTTTTCTCTTGAATCCAGGAAGCATCACATCATCCTCCAGAAGTTGCTCCTGCAATTCCCTGATGTGATTCTGATAGACGCCGCGCGGTAAAACACCATGCTTGATGGCAATAGCGGCGGCGGTGCCGACCGCCTGCCCCATCAGCGCACACGTCGCCATGACTCGCGTCGCGCTCAGTCCCATGTGCGTACAGGAGATGTTCCTGCCCGCGAAGAACAGGTTGTCTATATTTTTCGAGTAGAGCGAGCGATAGGGGATGCCGAAGGGAGACGGCGGCGTATTGTGGGTGCTCAAAAAACCGACATGGCGAAACGCATCTGGATGATGGTCGTCCAGCGTCCAGCCGCCATAGCAGACGGTATCGTCGAAGCGTCCTCCAGCCATGATATCTTTCTGGCTGAGGATGTAGTCGCCGACGAAGCGTGCGCTTTCGCGTTTTCCAGGCAGCGAGCCGATCCAGTCGAGTTCGTAGTCGCGACAACGTCCATCGGGGTGGTTTTTCATGTATTCCCATACGCCATAGGCGATTTTCTTCAGTTCGAATTGAATTTCGTTTTCATCTGCGAGCGTATCGATATTGCCACCGTATTCCATCCACCAGAAATTGTTGTTTTCAGGCCATGGGCGGATGGAACTCCTGTTGAACTCCTTGCCGTTGGTTCGCTTGGCGAAGAAATCATCATCGAAATGGTACGCCCAAGGCGGCGGAATGAAGGGGATATGCTCCGTGCATTTGCGTAATTGGAGCAGAATGGAGTTGCCCATGGTCTTGTCGTCGCCGTCGGGGTTCATAAGGAAATCCTCGTCGAACTCGGAAATCTTCTCGCGTCCTCTTCTGAATTCCGCGCCTGAAAGTCTGAGGATGCCATCGCCCGAACAATCTGCGAAGAGTTTTCCAGCGACATGGTATGTGCAGTATTCGCAGCCATTCCATCCTGTCACTGAAAGGATTTTGTTCCCTTCAGTTTCGACTTTCTGGACGGACGTATTCAAAACCAGCGTCAGATTCTTCTCTTGTATGGCGAGAGAATACATCTCGTCATCCCAGCGTGTGTAGCGCATCAATGGATTCCTATAGACATTGTCCAATTGGAGTTCTTCCAGAAGACCCGTTTCCTTTCTGCCTTTGCCATGGGCACCGCAGATGCCCATACGAATCTCACTGGACGCATTACCACCGAGGACAGGCCTGTCTTGAATAAGAATCACTCTAGTGCCGCCACGCGCGGCTGCCACAGCGGCGAAAAGCCCCGCAAGACCACCGCCGACCACGACGAAGTCCGCAGAAAGATGTCTTTCTGTCAAAACACTGCTGTTTTTTTCTGTTTTCATCGGTAATACCTTTTTAACGGTTGCGACGCTATCCCCACGCTAGGAGGCGTGAAAAACGCGAGATACATGGCGTTCTTGCAATCATCCCAAAATTTCGCTACTACGGGTTGTTTTTTGCTTTCACTTGTCCCCGCAAAAGTGGAATTGTCTTAACATATACTGTATATTTTTCTTGTCCAGCAGCGGCTTGTATCGCAAGGTTGCCAAAAACAAAACGCTCTTTTCCCTATAAGGATCGGTAATAGCAACAAAGCCATGGTGGAAGATCAAAGACCCCGAAGGGGTCAAATATCAGTACCCCCAGATTGAGCGAAGCGAAACCTGGGGAAACCACCCCAAAACGATTCCGACCTCGAAGAGGTCGAACCTACCATCAGGGTGAATAGAGCGAAACAAAAAAGCCTGCGAGTAATCGCAGGCAAAAATGGGGTGCTTGACCGGGCTCAAACCGGCGACCTCCTGGGCCACAACCAGGCGCTCTGATCAACTGAGCTACAAGCACCATCTTGATTTCATTGTATTTAATATGCTCCAAATTTCACGATTGTCAAGACAGAACAGGCAAAAAATGAACAAGTGAGACTCAGTCTCAATAAATAAAAATATGTTTGAATCATCTCCAGAAACTCCTCACAAAGCATTTCTCATTGGCACTTTCAGCCAAGAGCAATCAACTGAAAAGGCTTCAGAACTCCTCCATGAACTTCATGAATTGACAGACACGCTGGGGCTGGAAGTCATGGGAGAGCAGTTGGTGAAAATCCGCGAACCGAATCCACGCCTGTTATTGGGCGAGGGGAAAGCACGAGAACTAGCGGAGACCGCCAAGGACGCAGGGGCGACTGTCATTATATTTGACGATTATTTGACGCCGTCTCAGCAACGCAACTGGGAAAACATGACGGGACTGGCGGTCATTGACCGTCAGGAAGTCATTTTAGACATCTTTGCTGAACATGCGCGAACCAATGAGGCACGGTTGCAGATTCAACTTGCGCAGGCGAACTACTCCCTTCCAAGGCTCAAGCGCAAATGGGTCCATTTCAGTCGTCAAGGCGGTATGGGCGGCGCGGGTGGCCACGGTGCCAAAGGTGAAGGCGAACAGCAAATCGAACTCGACTCCCGCATCATCCGCATGAAAATCGCCAAACTGAAAACTCAACTGTCGGAAGTTGCGACTCGCCGCTCCGTCCAACGTGCCAAGAGGCTCCGCAAACCCGTCCCCGTGGCCGCTATCGTCGGCTATACAAATGCGGGAAAATCTTCCTTGCTGAATGCGATGACACACGCGGGTGTCCTGTCAGAAGACAAATTGTTTGCGACTCTTGATCCGACGGTCCGACGCCTCACACTTCCTGGCGGACAGGACATTCTGCTTGCAGACACCGTGGGATTTATCCGAAAACTGCCAACCACCCTTGTCGAGGCATTCAAGTCAACTTTGGAGGAAACCACTCTGGCCGATTACATCGTGGAAATCGTCGATGCCTCATCACCGTCCTTTGAGGAACATCATCAAACGACCCAGGATACGCTTGAACAGATTGGCGCAGGAAGAAAACCGACGTTGCTCGTGTTCAACAAAATCGACCTTCTTCCAGACACGTTGACACGCCAACGCCTTCTGCTGCGTTTTCCTGACGCCCTGCTAGTATCCGCCTCCACAGGAGAAGGGCTCGAAGAACTAGAGAAACGCCTGGCTGAACTCGCTTCCTTCTCCACGGATGACTATTCCCTTCTCATCCCGCACAACCGTTATGATATCTTGGCGCGAATTCGTGAAGGCTGCTTCATCATCTCGGAGAATTATCTGGACATCGGAGTTCGGCTGGAAGTCAAGGCTCCCAAATCCATGCGTCCGTTGCTCAATAATTGGGAAATATGACTTTTCTGCGAGTTTCACTGCCATAAAAGCATCGTCTTGGCTTGAAACCTTCGCTCTAAACAATATATTATTTGTTTCATATCTACAAAAAAATCAATCACATAATCATATTGGGAGTCACTTATGTCCACATTTCTGAGCGTTTTGCTAACCATTATCTCCATCCTTTCCGCGCTTCTGCTTATCGGCATTATCTTGATTCAGCAGAGCAAGACGCGTGGCGGTCTTGGCGCCGTTTCTGGGGGCATGGCCGAAACCATGTTTGGCGCTGGTGCCACCACCGTCCTGACCAAGGGAACCACTTGGCTTGCCATTATTTTCCTTATTTCCACACTTCTGCTTGCGGCAGTCACGGGACGCATGTCTTCCAAGTCTGTTCTGGAAAGGAACTCCTCCGTAGCGCAGATTGCTGAAAAGCAGGCCGCTGAAGAAAAAGCTGCCGAGGAAGCGAAAAAGGCAGAAGAGGCTAAGAAAGCCGAAGAGGCAAAAGCGGCAGAAGAGGCTAAGAAAGCAGAAGAGGCAAAGGCCGAAGAAGCAAAGAAAGCCGCTGATGCTAAGGTGGACGAGACTAAGAAAGCCGCTGACGCTAAGGTGGACGAAGCAAAGAAAGCCGTTGACGCTAAGGTGGACGAGGCTAAGAAGGCCGAGGA
>JAGCTA010000190.1 GCA_017963875.1 Victivallales bacterium
CAGGCGAGTGACCTCACGCGCCTTGAACGGGGAAATACGCACATACTTGGCTATGGCGATCTTTTCCATGATGAGTTCCTGTTTGACTCGAAACGAATGAAGAAAAACAAAAGGGTTACCAGAATGGCGGGGCGCAAGGCATGGTAGTCCTTTTCAAAGGACGCCTGACTTGCAGTCGTGGCCGCTCCGTGCCTCCGGGTATGACGATGAATACATCACTCGGGAGACCTGTCTAGCCGCAGACGAGCAACCCCGTCTCGGCCAGGATTTGGAGATTCGGCAATGGAGCCTTATCTATTTAATGGAGTTCACTGGCGGTTCGGTCCGGAGCGCCTCCCGTTGGAGAAGCATCCCCGGCGCCAGCGAACGAAAATCGCCTTGCACCAACATCACCGCGCTGCAAAGCGCTCGTGACTCGATGACTTTGAGCCGAACCAACGTGGCTCCGTCACGGGTCAACGCGAAGGTCATTCCGACCCGCACGCCGTTCAGGAACCCTTGGTCGATGACCGCGATGCGCGTCTGGCTGTCCAGTCGCAACAGCGCGGCAGAGAGTTGACCGGACACCTCGTGGGGTGCCGTAGCCAGCGTCACCGGCTGGAGAACAGCGGCCATCTTTCCGGCCAGTTCGTCCAGACCATCCTCGACGGTCTGACGTAACGACTGGGACGGCTGGCAGGCGTCCAGCACTGCGGCAATGCTCTTTTCGTGACGCTGCAACGTGTCCGACAGTTCCAGGAGCCGCCGTTGAACCAGCGCCAGCGTATCCAGCGCCTCAACATTCGTCCCGCCAGGATTTTCCGCCTGCCCAATCAGGTGCGCGGCGGAAATCTCCAGTCGAGCGAGTTCATCGGTGGCCTGGTCGGTGGAGACCAGCAGTTCCGCATAGCGGCTCCGCAGGCGCTCCAACTCCGCATCCTTCTCGGAAAGTTGCTGTTTCAGTTCACGGATGCGCTCCTGGAAACCATCCAGAACGACCCGCGTCTCCAACAACTGCTCGCGAAGTTCGGAGACCGCATCTTGCTGTGAAAATGCGGCGACACAAAAAAGCAAGTTACATAATATAAACCCAATTTGACAATTTTTCCAGCCCATCATCGTATTTTTCTTGCCGAATGGCCAAATTTTGACAATTCCTGACAATTTCGCCTACCGCTTTTGTACCTATTATAATATAATCGGAATATGTGAATTTGAGTTCGGGAAAGCAGCATTGGCACCCCGCCGACAAGGGTATGATTCACAGATTCAAGTTATTCCTTTGCATCCAACGGATGAAATGCGTTTAAGAATTGTCCACCTTTGTCCAGTGCCTTGAGCAGTTTTCCAAATCAGAAGTCACCTTGCGGAGGCACTTTTGACCTTGTATGTCTGCTTATTCATGAATTTCATCGGGAACATTCCACACAATGCGTAATCCCACATCATCCTGATGACCACTGGGATCAACACCATATTTTACCGCCGCACGACATGACACACTATTGCTCCAGTAATTCCCGCCACGCACAATTCGACAATAATGAAACTTGTCGATTCCGACAGGGTCTTTCCTCTCGAAATATTCACGAGAAGTATACAACGAATCACACCAGTCAAGACACCATTCACTGACATTTCCGTGCATATCATAAAGTCCCCACGCATTTGGTTGATAGGAGCCGACCTCCGCAATGTTCCAGTCTTGTCCGGGAACATTGTTATACCTATATCGTCCTAATTCATCCAAATTAGCATCTTTTCCCTTTTCGTTGACAAGGCCTTTCCCAGAATTAAATGCAGTTGAAGTGCCTGCACGGCAGGCGTATTCCCATTGCGCCTCCGTCGGAAGGTCGAATTCCAGGCCAGTCTTGGCACGAAGCATTCCCATAAAGGAATCGTCGTCCACAACATGGCCGCCAGAAGGCCATTTTGTTCCTTTTGCATTTCCCCGGATGTTCAGATAGGAAATTCGCAAGACGGGTCCAGTGTCATTTCCCTGGTTTGGCCTGTCATCATCCAATATTCCATCGGCTTCCTTCCACGCATTCAAACTGGGAAACTTTCCCATGATTTGTTTCCATTGATATTGGGTAATTTCAAAAACGCCAATATAGAAACCATGGGTCAAAGTGACAAGATGACGTGTTTCTCCTATTCGGGGTCTGCCATACTCTGATGCTTCGTCTTTTGGTGAACCCATGACAAAAGTCCCTGCCGGTATACGGCGCAGCCAAAGTTCATGTGTACGGCATGAGTTACGAGAGAGGTCAGGCGGCTCTTCTGAAAAATGATATGGGTAGTTTGCTGCCGTGGGACCGCCAGACAAGTCAATTACCAGATAACGGGGAGGGTTGTCAGGAATGCATTGTTGCTCCAAAAGGCTTTCGGTAGAGCAATCTTGGTGTTCGAGGCCATTTAGCCTACAACCCAATGCCAGCATCAACAAAGCAATGCCTAACAGGAAAAGAGGCAAGCCGGATGACTTATGTTCCGAGAGCATCTGTAAAGATGTCCTTACTGACCGAAGCATGGTTCTAGATATATTAGTATGGGTAATCATTTTTTGCCGTCACATTGATAGGCACGCCGACACTCTAGGCAAATTTACGCAGAAAATCACCGAAATCCCACTTCGTGTTAAAAAGATTTGCAAAACTCACTAAAACAGTTATCGGGTTCTGAAAGGGCATTTGCATCAGACCTAGTCTGTGTCTCCTAATTTGTTTTTTTGCGGGACACTAGGGTAAAAACTTTTTCCGTTGCCTCCAACATTTTGCCTTGGGGTATTTTTTCACAAAATAATTTTTGTTCTTCGAGGTGATATAAAAACACCCCGTCTCTCTCCGTTTTAATTTCAACGATATCCTGATTTACTTTAATTGCAGTTATATAGACATCTTGAACATCGCGTTCCATCTTCGTATCATAAAGGCAAACAAATATTGGAATTGTACTTTTTATTCCGGATGTACTAAAAGTAATTCCAACTTCAAGCCTATCATCATTAATGTATCGAAAATAACTGGAAATTACGCTATTTCCCCACATTGCATTTGGGACAATAGGAGCAGGTGTTCTCTTAGCCCATAGACATATACAACAAGTGAACACTATGTAAGAAGATAATACAATTTTCATCTGCAAGCCTCCGCATTGTCGTCCAGCCCGTCATTGTCCAGATCCGCCGCACGGAGTAGCACCGAGCAGAATGCGGCCAGGACGGCGAACAGGCACTGCGCGATGGCGGCATGGCTCCTCATGGTGTTCTCCTTGGATGCGAAGGCTGGAAGGGAAACGGGAACGATGTCTCGTTTATACCTAAATGTAACACTATAAAACAATTTCGCCAAGCGAACTGGACATTTATTGTAATGTGATATGTGAAAAAGTGGCATGGTGTAATTTCAGATTTCAAGGGGAAGAGAAATTGGAGGAGTGGTAAAAAGGTTAAGCCATTGACACCTAACCGTAGCGTTGTCATCGGGCGAAACCTCCATTTGCACCTATATTTTATTATTATCCCAATTTCCTGATTCAAAATCCATGACTCGTCAAATCCATCTTGGCTCCGTTTTGATTGGTGGCGGTGCGCCGCTGGTTGTGCAGTCGATGTGCAACACGAAGACCAGCGATGCCGAAGCGACGCTTGACCAGATTCGAAGGCTAGCCGACTTGGGCTGCCAGGTCATCCGCGTGGCATTGCCGTCGCTTTCAGCGGTGCCGGCCTTGGCACGGATTTGTTCCGAAAGTCCTCTGCCTGTGGTGGCGGACATCCACTTTGACGCACGGCTGGCACTTGAGGCGCTTGAGGCGGGCGCCCACGGCATCCGCGTGAACCCTGGCAATATCCCTGACCTGGCAGGCATCCGCAAGGTCGCCGATACCGCCGCGCGACTGGACCGCTGAGTGCGCATCGGCGTCAACATGGGCAGTCTCGCCCCTTCTGCCCGCGAAAAATACGGTGCGACCGCCGA
>JAGCTA010000191.1 GCA_017963875.1 Victivallales bacterium
GCTGGGGGGCGTCAGAAAACGGTGTGATGCCTCGGTCAGCAATCTGTTGTTTTGGCCTGGCGGAAGGAGAATGTAGGTTTGTCGTGCCAGTTCAGCCAGATTTTCTTCCTGGCTGGAGGATGGTTCAATTGTGCTTAGGTACGGCAACCATATATTGGCAATGATGTCCTTCATGCGCTCTGTCCCGAGGAGTTTTGCAGATATTGGCAGTTTGGTCTTGAAATCCATGTAGGAAAGCCATGAGGGATTTGAAAAATCGAGGGAGAGCATTGTCTTCAGCAGGTCTTTGGGTGTCTGTGCGCTGACGGCAAGTTTTTTGAGGAATCTGGTCGGCTGAAATGATGTGGTTCTCAGAAATTCAATGCCTGCGGCAAGGCGCCGATGGGGGCTGTTGAATGGACGAGAGCCTGCAAGGTTCCATGGTAGTTCATGCTTTGGCAGGCCTGACTGCCACCAGAGTCTCCACAATTCCTCCAGACTGGCGCGCCATTCTGGAAGAATGGGCGACTGTGTCATGTCTGGAAGGAGACCCGAACTTCCCAAAAGAATGGCCTCATCGATGTGGCAGCCCTGTTGGGCGCTCAAAAATTCAAGTGGGACGAGTTCGGCGAGTTTTCGGAATGCCTGTCGGTTGTTTCTGAATCCAAGGCAATCGAAAAACAATTCGTAAAGAGCCTGATCTGTGCCATGCTCGACGCATAGCCGTTGTATGCGAGCACCTTTGGCGGCAAGGCGAGCCAATCCTGCGGCGGCAAGGATTGACTGCAAGGTGGCATCGTCGGACAATGCCCACCGCATGGCGCATTGTCCTGCCGAGACCTGTCTGGCATACGGATAGCAGGCGTCTTCGACGTCCTGGAGAAGGATATGCCATTCAGGGGACAGATGAGTGCTGAGCACCAGTGTCTCAGGTGGCCCCGATGACAATTCCATGTCATTTTCCCATACGACATGCAATATGACGTCACGGTATCTCGAATCCTTGTCATGACCGTGGTGAATCCAGTCGGATGTCCGTTGGTGAATCTCAATGTCACCATGCAATACGGTTTCTCCGACGACGATGGTTGCGTTGTGGAAGTCTGGTCCAGCGGAGACATTCCAGATGCCAGGGTGAATAATGCGCAGTTGATTGCCTGAGACCGTGAATAATTGCGATACCATGTAACGTTCATTCCAGACTATCTGAAGAAAATATTCTGAAAAACGGTCTCCGCTTTCCCATACCTCTTGACGTTCGAAAAGTAGTTCATGCTTGCGGTCATGAAGTTTTGGAAGGTACACTTCTTCTATCCAGGAGTTGAGATAGGATATGCTTCCCATTTGCCTTGCTCCATTATTTGATTGCATTATAGGTATTGTTTTATTATTTAATGAAGTAAAATATAACTTGAAAATATAATTTCAAATTAATACTTAATTAATTTAAAAATAAATAGTTATATATTAAAATAATGAAAATAAAAGAATATTATTGCTATAAAATATGATGATTTAAAAATTAATGAAGAGAAAAAGAAGCCGAAAGTCAAGTCAATCTTTAGACCAATGCAATGGTTCCCGCTTTTGCGTGGTGGAAGAAACCGTGTCTGTGTTTTTTTTTCATGTCTCAAGATTCAAGAAGTAGTGTATGTCACTTGAATCTTTTCAAGTAGATGACACATTATATAAGAAATGATTTTATCTTTTCAAACAGGAGACATACTATGGCAGACAAGGATTTTGAAGCAGAATTGGATAATCTTTTGAGTACACTTGACGACAAGCCCTCTGATGCGAATGCTCCGCAGGAGGAAAAAAACGAGGCTCCTGCGGTTGAATCTGAACCAGCGGCGCCAGCGGCGGCGACTGCTCTAGGGAAGGCGGGTTCGCCGCAAAAAAAGGGAATGCTTGGGGGCGGTGCGAGGCCGTTGGGAAAAGGCGTGGCGAAACCGTCAGGTGCTCAGACCGCAAATCCTGCGGCGAAGAGCGCGCCAGCGGGCAACGCCAATCCCGCGACACAAACCGCCGTGCCAAAGCCGCCTGTGGCTGCAACGGGCGCGATATCTGGCGGGATGCCTTCTCCCGTCGCGCATGCCGTCGCACTACCTGAAGGAAATGCCTCTAAGCCCTCGGTTCCAATGTTGCCAATGATATTGTCAGGGCTATCGCTTGTCTTCAGCATTGTTGCGATCATCATGGTATCCCAGGTCAACGGCAGTGTCAGGGCGTTGCAGACGGCGATAATGAATTCTTCCAAGGCGCAGCAGGAAAAAATCGGTGAGCAGTCGAAGACATTGAAAGACCAGATCAAGGCTTTGAACGACCAGACGAAGGCCATAAAGAATATTCAGGAGACCTTGAAGAGTCAATTGCTTGAGCGCGACAGCGAGTTTCAAAAGCAAATGCGCATGTCACGCGAATCATTGGATGATCTGCTGGAGAAACTTGGCAAGAAATAATCGGCTGGATGCTGCATGTCGGAACTGGAAAACATAGAATTGCTGGTAACCGAAGCAAGGAAACTGTGGATGCAAAGTCCCCAGTTTGTGTCCAGCGAGCAGTTTTTCCGCCTGTGGCAGGAAAATTGCAAGCCGTTGCCGTTCATTGTGTCTGAACCAGAAATCGTCATTGCTGGACAGACGTTGAATGTGGAGGCCAGGGCAGGGCGGAAAAAGGATGATGCGCCGATCGACTGGATTGCGTATGTCACATGGGATGATTATGAATCGTGTCCTCTCTTTGTCTTGGAAAACGGGTATGACGCCGTGACGTTTCTGTTGCGGATCGGGGAGGCAGGCATCGAGTTCGAACCAGGGCCCGACCTTTCCAATCCTCTGGAGGACAACCTGAGGGGAGAGCACGTCGAGGCGATGTTCGAAGTGGCGAAGATTCTCAAGGAACGCTATCCAATGCTTGACTTGAGCAAGGCAAAGGATGCCGTGGTGAAGGCTGTACTTTCTGAATTGGCAAGTCGTGCGGACGGAGAGGTCTTCAATAAAATCCTGAAATCAAAGGCCGCAGCACGAGCAAGGCTGATGAAGCAGGTGACATCAGACATGGCAGAAGACGAATTCAGCGCACAGTTGACGCTTGGGCTGACATTTGACGAGCCGATGACTTCACAAGAACCGCAGGATGATGACAGGCCGATTGAACCGTGTACATTTGCAGCGAGGGGAAAATGGGAAATCCAGCAGGATGTCGATTTACTTCTGGAGGCAGAGAAGGAACGTCTGAAATGCGAGACGTCGTTTGTCTTCAATTTCGGCAATGCCGTGTTGCTTTCACCCTTGGAGAATGCTCATCAGATTGTCAAATTGACGTGTACGCCTGAAATGATGGAGAATCTCCATGAAGGTGCCAAGTTCTTTTTGTTTGCGGCTGGTGCGCCAAGAGTTTTCCTAGGGGCATTTCAACTGGAGATATGCGACAATCCGCAGATTATAGGTACCATTTCATGGAATTCGCCCGAGGAGGTGATTCCAGTTGATGAAAATCTTTGCGCTATGCCGAGGAAAAGCCCCCAGGAGTATCTGACACGGGCGTTGGAGGAGTTGAGAAAAACACTATTCAATACAAGCATGGATGGACTTGATGCAATGCGTGGCACGCTTGGTATGAGCGAGGTCAAGTATCTTTTTCCCCCGCCAGAACGCAATGTGGATTATCCGCATCTGGATGGCTGGCAGGCGTGTGCTGTCAGTTCATGCCTTGATGAAAGAAATCCCATAGTATTGGTTCAAGGACCTCCTGGAACTGGCAAGACTTCCGTCTTGGAAGTCGTTATTCGTGAATTGGCAAAACGCCATGCGTCGATTCTAGTCACGGCACCGTCCAACACGGCTGTTGACAACATTTGTAGGCGTGTCATGGACCTTCCGTTGCTGAGGCATTCAAGCCAAAAGGAGGCCATTGCATCGGAAATAGCAGAGAATTTCTGGTCGGGCGACGGAAAGGCGTGTGCCGTGTTCCTGAAGAAAGTCGAGGCGCAGCATTGTGAAATCCATGCGGGAACCCATATCGGCATTCTGCGTTCATCCTATATTGCCAACCATGTCGAGAAGCGTTCTGCATTTGACGCAATCATCTTCGACGAGGCGGGTATGTCACGGACTGGGGAGACTCTGCTTTGCCTATGCCTGGCGAAGCGCGCGTTTTTCTTTGGCGATCCCCAGCAACTGCCGCCATTCCCATTGCAGGAAAGCGTGTGGGAGAAACTGCGCGCGGCACATCCTGTCATGACAAAGTCCCAGGAGGATTTCATCGGGAGTGGCCTGCTGACATGGCTTCAGATTCATCGTCATTTTCCAGCCATTTTGCTACGGACATGCTATCGGTGCAGGAATCCTAGGCTGATGCGTTTTGCGTCGTTGTTATTCTACAATGCCCTTGTGAAATCAGATCCAGGCGGGGAGTACTTCAAATTGTCTTTTAAGGAAAGGCAGCAGATGTATTCCCCGAAATCCCTTCGTTTCATATCCACCTCCCAGTTGCCTGAGGATCTGCGCCATGAGACATTGAAACTCGATGGATTCCAGCCAGGATATGAAAATCTGGCGGAGGCGAAAATCTGCGTGAAGATTATTCTTGACAATATCAAAAAGTATCCAATGCATGAGATTACGTTGATTTCTCCATATAAGAAACAAGTCAAGTTGATACGACAGATACTGAAAAGTTGTCCTCACCCGTGTGATGATGAGGCTTGGCATTCGTTCAGGCATGAACGAATTGCCACGGTTGACAGTTTTCAGGGCGGAGAGAGTGACTTGGTCATCATATCATACGTCCGTTCTGGCGGCAGCGGCATTGGGTTTGTCGATGATCCAAACCGCATTAATGTCACGCATACGCGGAGCCGCAGGGAAATGGTTGTCGTCGGGGATCTGGATTTCCTTATGGAACATGCAAACAGCAAGATTTTCCTGCGAATGGCGCGGAATATCACCAGGGACGGTGTCATTGAGGCACCGTCATTGGTGGAATTCAATTCAGAGTATGGCAGCATTGAAATCCCTGAAATGCAAAATGAATTTGCCTAGGAATAAAACAAACCTAAAAAAGGTCAAAAAAACTTAAAAAGTTTTTAAAAAAGATTTGCATTTTGCCAATTTGTATTTTATAGTAAAGACAAATGATTTAGTTTTGATATAAATTTTAAATTTTAAATATAGTTTTTTAACCAATAAGGAGTACTAAGAGCAATGAAAAAGATTTTCTTGGTTATGCTTTGCGCGGTTGCGGCATTTGCAGGTGTCGAAAGTCCGTTCGTTCAGTTTGCCCCCACGGACTTTTGCAATGATCCACACATCACGCGTGGAGATCAGAATTGGCAAGGTGCACAATTGATTACTCTGCAAGTCAAGGGTGGAACTGATGTCTGGCTGTCAAACTATATTCGTAGTTGGTATGAACCAGTGGCGGATCTGCATGGAAACGTGTATGACATGCTCAATGGGCAGAAATACGGATACATTTTTAAAGACAGCATCAGCGGTTTTGATGCAAGCAAAGAAGATTATGCGGATAAGATTATCTGGGGAACTGGCGCAACCACAGACATTACTTATTACTATGATGATAATCCAAGCATCACCGCGACGGCTACGGGATATTTCCTGGATTCCTTTGAGAATGATGCTGAAATCTATCTTGTCATGACGACTCTTGCAGGCGACGGACATGAACTTGTCGATTCATATCAGCATGTTCAGGATGCAGGTTATGACACTACTTTGGTATCAAGACTGCATAATACAACAGATCAGGCAGGCAATGTGAGAATTAACTTTGGCATTGACTCAGTTTCGGAAGGATGGATTGGAAGAGAGTTTGTCGCAGTTTATAACTCAACTGCTTCTGGTCAGCCACTTCCTGGTGTTCTGTCTTCCATCCTAATCGTTGGAAGCCTGATGGGCGGTTACAAAACGATGAAGCGTAAGAAGGATTGATTCCTTTTAAGACTTATCGTTGACTGAAAACTTGAAAGCCTCATGTGTCATAAGCGCATGAGGCTTTTTTCTTGGAATTATATCCTTGAGTTCCCAGGTAGTAATTGTCTGGAAGCCCCCCTCTAGAACCTCTAGAATCTCTAGCCCCTCTAGCCCCTCTAGAACCTCTAGAACCTCTAGGAAACCAAAGAACATCATTTTCTTTCTTTTGGGCCCAATCCATTTTGTGTTTGTTATGAGCAGACAAGGAAGTTCTGGATTGGCTTTGTACTACGAAAGCAGCATTTCCGAGTAATCCGCAAGACCTTGTTCTCCATACATGCGGAAGTATTCACCGTCAAGATAGACGGCGAAGGTCGTCAGGCTGCGGATGCCCAAGGAGGCATAGCAGTCGAAGTCCCTTTTCATGACATCCCGCAGTGGTCGGACTTCCACGGCAGGCCGTTTATAATAACTGAAGAAAGACGAATCCAGATAATATTCGAGAACATGTGCAGAGTTGGCAGGGAAGAACTCCAGCAATCGTTTTAGTTTGGCAAAGACTTCTCGGTTCGTTGCGCAGTTCGTATCGTCTAGTGCGTGGAGATAGCACCTTGTATAGGGAGCAAATTCCAAGAAGACGTTAGGTTCTGGTTCCACGGTCGTTGGTGGCTCCATCAGTTCATAATATGCCAGATATGGGACGACTGCCTTTGGATCGACCTTGCGAGCCGCGCGCGCCAGAAGATTCACGGCCATCAATGCCTGGTCAGAGGGTGACAGTCTGGAGCAGTCAGGGCAATGGCAATAGATGCGCGGCACATCGACGTTCCATAGCATGTATCGATGTGTAGCGCTCTCAAGCGACTTGATCAACATCTGTGCATTCTGGTAATACAGGTCTTGAGCAGCGGGATTCGTGACACACCAGTTGCTGTCGTTTCTCCTTTGACCACGTCTTGGATCAAAGGCAAAATATTCTGGATGCTGTTCAAAATTGGATGGCTGAATAAGTGAGCCTGCGGCGTGGCATTCATATTCGCATTCAAGCCCAGCCTCGGCGGCTTTCGCCCGAAAATCAGAAGTCCCGTATCTCCCAAGCATCTTCAGGACATCAGCCACAGCACCGCCGCCTGAATGCAACCCAAGTGTGCGTAGTTTGTACTTCTTGCACAATTCAATCCAGTCTGCACCAACAAAGTCGTCGGGTGTGACTACAACACCATAATGGTCAAATTTTGTCATTTTTCGTCAATCCTGTTTGCTTATTACTCAAATCTCATCCATTGGATGTCAATATAGGCGAGTGGCAATGGGATGGGGTCGAGCCACAGTTCTTCGACCATGCCTTTCCAATTAGGATGAACCGTGAGTTCCAGTGAATACTCATGGAATTCGCCATCGGCCTGCACCGTTGTGGAAATCGTAGAATCATTATTGAGAACAAGTTCCTTTGAGATAACGGGGCATTCGGGCGTCCCCCAGAACAATGTCATCTTTTCATCGCCTGCTGGAGGAAAGCCTTGATTTGGAGTGATTTTCATGCGAATCAAGAATTTTCTGAACTGCGCGGAATCAAAAGGCTGGATGCGCGTGCGAATGGCTGGTTTGTCCTGCCCAGACCTGAAAAAACGCAACGCATTGTCTGCGATTCTGATATGCGCCGTGCCATACGGATTGCGGTACCAGCCTTGGACATCATCAGAAAAGACCCATGACGTGCGTCTGGGGTGTTCCATCGGCGGATAGTCGTATGGCCCCAGTCCCAACGAGGCTGGAGTGAGGTTTGGCGGGAAGCCTTCTGTTGGAGGAGTACAAAAAACGTCGCGCAAAGCGTCATACATCCCGAATCCAAATTCTTCGTTTGGCTCAATGTAACTGCCTTCCTGCCATTCGTTCAAAGGTGAAATGATGACGCGCTTGATATTATGCGTCTCGCAGAATTGTCTGCATTTCTGGCAGATTGCTTTGAATTTCCCGACGGTTCGGCCTCTGACGATTCGTGCCAACTGAAACGACCTCGGGCGGTCATCCCATCCAGTTGGAATAATTGGCCAAAATGGAAAGGCATTGTCTTTTGATGTCATTTCCCACCATTTGATGGCGGAATTGACCATGAAATCGAAAGGAAAATTCTTTGCATTGTCTTCTGGGGCCAGTTCTTCGGGAGGTGTCAGTCGAAAAGCAATTTCTCTGAAATTATAGACCATTTGTCCGCGAAAACCAGCGGTCTTGGACGAATTGAAGAGTTCCTGTTCATATTGCGTCGAATGGTACATTTCAATGAAATAGACGCCTGGCAAGCCTGCGTCGCGAACCATTTTGTCCGTGAGTTGCAAGGCTCGCTTGACACCTTCGCCAGGAGCAAGGACTTCTCCCTTTGTTCCTGCCTCTGCCCGAAAATCTCTGTCAAGGTTGTCTCTGCTCCAAATGACCACGACAGGCTTGCCGTCGATGGTGTAGTATTCTGGAGTTTTGAAGTAATTGTCGATCCAGAAGCGTGTCACGTTGATTTGGTCCTCTGTGGAATGAGCACCGATTTCATTGTGGTTGGCCCACATCATATACCATTTGAGATACTTTCGGAAATTCGCCTTGTAGAATGCCTTGACCCAATGGTCGAGGCGCTGGACGCCTCGGTTCCAGTACCAGTCAACGCAGAAACTGCTGATGCCATGTTCAACAGCCCATTTAATCTGCCAGTCGATGACTTCAGGATTTCCCTCGTCGTACCATCCCAGAAGCGGCTTGATGTGCGGGAGTGTCTGTTCGACTTGATCCCACTCTGCCATCTGTTCTGTTCCTGGATAGTAAAACGCGGATATTTCCACAGCACTTGGTTGGGGAATCGGTTCTGGAATTGTGTTCTTCATTGAGATACCTTGTGATATGGTACGGTTGTTGGGAGCAAAAACGGCATGGAATCAACATCCAGCAAGAAAACGCTCTGCTTTGGGCAGGTCTTCGGGATACGTTATTTTGAGATTGACTGAATCTTCTTCGACAAGTCTGACGGAGCCGCCGTTCGCGATGAAGACCTGCGTGTCGTCTGAAAACACAACTTTGCCGTTTTGCGAGTCAATCAGGCTTGTATATGCTTTAGCGATTTTATCGAATACAAATACTTGAGGCGTTGAGACATGCCAGACATTGTCGCGTGGAATGGCATTTTGAACATTTCCGTGCGAGTCGGCAAGCAGCAATGTGTCAACGGCACGATGCCCAGGTGCGGCTCCTCCGACGCGTTGGGCGATGTCACAAAGATGATGTAGCATTGTAACCGTTGCAAAAGGTCTGGCAGCATCATGGATGGCGACGAGTTGCAATAATGAATGGGACGAACTTGATACTGTGCGCAAATATGCTAGGGCGTTGGATACGGAGGCCGTTCGCGTGGAACCGCCGTCAATGAACGTAATTAATGATGGATTGACTCCGTACTGTTCGCAGGTTTCAGCGTATTTTTTCTTGCATCCAGGGGGGATGACAAGGACAAGGTGGGCAGTTTCAGTCAGAAACGTCTTGACGGAATGCAGAAACAAGGGCATACCACCGAGCAATGAGAACATCTTGTCCGTTTTGAAACGCTTTGAGGATCCTGCCGCAAG
Source organism: Victivallales bacterium (assembly GCA_017963875.1). Next base: position 9,521 of record JAGCTA010000191.1, read on the forward strand.
GATGACAATATATGGTTTTGTTAAATTATTATTCATTGAAAATGAACGTTTTGTCGGGGAAGAACTTGTTGCATGCATCGGCGATTGCCGTCAGTTTATCCTCATGGGAAATGGCGAAAAGGGACGGCCCTGAACCTGAAACGTGGATTGTCAGTGCTCCAGCGGCTAGCATTGCCTCGCGCGTCATCTGAAGAATGGGGAATTTTTCAAACACTGCATGTTCTAGGTCATTGCGTGTGTTTGTAGCGAGCGCCTCGAGATTGCCGCTTTTCATGGCCTTAAGGCAATCGGCCAGAGTAGGGGAAGAATCCGCTGGAATTTGTTTCGCATGTGTGAATGACCATTCGACAGGAAGAGGGAAGGGGGGAGAAACGATGACCAGAGGTATGCGGCAATTCAACTGCACTGGACTAAGGATATCGCCAATTCCAGTCCCCAGGGAGGGCGTCGGGTTAAGAAAGAAAGGCACATCGGCACCGAGGCTAGATGCTATTTCGTGTAATTGACTGTTGGACAACGGATTGTCGCAGTATTCATTCAGCAATCTGAGTACTGCGGCCGCATCGGATGAACCTCCACCAAGTCCTGCGACTAACGGTATGCGCTTTGTCAGAAGAATCGATACATTTGGAGTTAGCCCTGTTGCTATGCAGAATGCGTCTGCGGCTTTTAGGCACAGGTTTGAACGGTTGATGCACAGTGTCGGCCCGCCCAATTGCTTCAAGGTGATTCCCTTTTCGTTGGAAGGCTCAAGCGTGACCTCGTCATTGAGGTTAGCGATTGGAAGGAATACATTCTCAAGCGTATGGTATCCGTCTGGGCGGACGCCTGTGATTTTCAGGAATAGATTGATTTTTGCTGGTGCTTTCATTGGAATTATGGTGATTGTTATTCGTCTGCGGGGGTGAAGCCCAACTGGAGGATTTTGCTGATGATGGAGTGGATGATATCGTCGGGACTGCTGGTTGCCGCCCCGATTCCGAGATGCTCGATGGGGGCGAGAACTGTGGGGATGATGTCGTTGGCGGATTCAACAAAACAGACGTCTGAACAGCCGCTTTCCTTTGCGATTTCGGCGAGGCGTTGCGCATTGGAACTATGGCTGGAACCGACGATGATGACGAGTTCGCAGCATTTCGCGACGGACTTCATCGCCATTTGGCGATCTTGGACGGCAGGACAAGGGTGCGCATGATCGTCGATTCTACGAATGCGCCGTGCCAGAATCGAGCGGACTGCGGCGATTTCAGTGATGCATCGCGTTGTCTGCGAAAAGAATGCCGCTGAATCCATCAAAGGTAAACATTCAGCCTCATGGCAGTTCCTGATAATATAGACATCGTGTTTTTGTTTTATCAAATAGTCGGCAATGCCATATACCTCAGGATGTGTGTAGTCGCCGAGAAGGACAATTGGCAGTTCATGGTCGCAAGACGCCATTGCATTCCGTAGGCGAACGACGCGCGGGCAGGTGGCGTCATGGACGTCCAGATGGCGTTTGCTACATGATTCGAGGACAGACGGACCGCAACCATGTGCTCCAATGAGCACGGTGGCTCCCTTGGGCACTTGCTCAACATCCTGAACAAAGATAGCACCTTTGTCTTTCATCGCCTGCGTCACGGCATGATTGTGGACGAGTTCGTGGCGGACATAAATGGTCTTTCCCGAATTCGCCTGAACCAGGTCCTCAAACAGTTTCATTGCGTGTTTGACGCCATTGCAGAAACCGATTGGTCTGGCGATGTGGAGGATTTTGGTCATGGAACAAAGGATTCTGAAAAGAAGATTGTTTGAAAAGGTCTTGGACTTCTGAAGTAAAGCGTAGATTTATCGTCTGTGGCTGAAAAATTCGGTGTCCTTGTTGAGTACGCGTTCCTCGTATGTCTCGTAATTGCCCTCAAACCAACTGAGTTTTCCATGTGGCTCGAAAATCAGCAGATGAGTGCAGATGCGGTTAAGGAAATAGCGGTCATGGCTGATGACCATTGCGCAACCAGAAAATTCGCATAATGCGCCTTCAAGCACACGCATGGTATTGACATCCAGGTCGTTGGTCGGTTCGTCAAGAAGCAGGAGATTGCCGCCAGTACGCAATAGTTTTGCCAAATGGACGCGGTTTCGTTCACCACCTGACAATTGCCCGACGAGTTTCTGTTGCTGCGCACCTCTGAAATTAAAGCGTGACAGATACCCTCGTGCATTGATTCTCTGCGAGCCGAGTTGGAGTTCCTCGTTGCCGCCGCTGACTTCCTCATAGACTGTCTTGGAATCATCCAGCGCGTCTCGATGCTGGTCAACGTATGACAATTTGACTGTGTCTCCAAGGAGAATTGAACCGCTGTCGGGCTTTTCCTGGCCGATAATCATTTTGAACAACGTTGTTTTTCCAACGCCGTTGGGGCCGATGACACCCACGACTCCGCCTCGCGGCAAAGTAAAACTGCAATGGTCGATAAGTGTTTTTCCGTTGAATCCCTTGCAGAGGTCCTTGACTTCCAGAACTCGGTCTCCCAGTCTTGGCCCAGGGGGGATTTGAATGGTGATGTCATCCTGCCGCAGTTCAAATTTTTGATTGGCGAGTTCCTCATAACGTGTGACTCGTGCCTGGCTTTTCTTCAAGCGTCCTGCAGGTGTGCTGTTGATCCATTCAAGTTCCTGAGCGAGGAAGCGTTGGCGCGCCGTTTCCTTTTTCTCAATGATTCTCAGGTACTCCTGCTTCTGTTTCAGCCAACTGGAGTAATTGCCCTCGAAGGGAATGCCCCGACCGTTCTCAATTTCAAGAATCCATCGTGTGATATGGTCTAGAAAATATCGGTCGTGTGTGACGATGATGACGGTTCCAGGGTATTCGCGCAATTCCTTTTCAAGCCAGGTGATGGTCTCAGCGTCCAGATGGTTGGTCGGCTCGTCAAGCAGCAATAGGTCAGGCTTGGACAACAGAGCCTTGCAGAGCGCGACACGGCGTCGCTCACCGCCTGAAAGCGTGGTGACGTCTGCATCGTCTGGGGGAAGGACCATGGCGGAACTAGCGACATCAAGCAGATGGTCAATGTTCCACCCATCCAGCCTGTCGATTTCCGATTGGAGGAAATCGAACTCGTCATTGAGTTTCTTCTGTTCCTTCGGGGACATATCGTCACCCATTTTCGCCATGACCTCGTCATAGCGGTCAATGAGCGCCTGAATGGGCTGCATCGCCTCCTCAAGATTGCCTCGAACATCCTTTTCTGGATTGAGTTTCGGCTCCTGTGGGACAAGCAATGCCCTGCATCCCTTGGTGATTTTCGCCGAGCCTTGTATTTCCGTGTCGATTCCTGCCATGATGCGGAGCAGGGTGGATTTGCCAGCCCCATTTTCGCCGACAATGCCTATTTTGGCTCCATAGAAGAAAGACAGGTTGAAATGTTGGAGGACAGGTTTGTCGTTGTAGAATTTCGACATGTCCTCCATTGTGAAAACGAATTTTTCCATAGTTTGAACTCTTTATTTGAAATCTTCTGGGCAAGTTAGGGCTTTGGGATGAGTAGATATCAAAGAAAAACCAGTAAAAAACACTCCTTAAATTAATATAATCATATATCAGTATATTCAAGGCTGGAAGGTTACCTATGGATGGCGATGACGTGAAAAATCAAAAATAGGATGTATATTGGAATTGTTTAGAGTTTTTTGTGTTTTAGCCAGAAATCAAAGGAGATTTTAGACAATGCCAGAACCAGTTGCAGAAGTTACGACATCGGAACCGAAAGTGGAGTCAGTTGTTAACAATGTCATCAGTTCAGTGCGTTCAGGCGAGACGCGGACGTTGATTGAGTCTTTGTGGAATGACCACCAGGCGGAAATTATCCGCTTAGGAAAGAGTGTGCTGATTGCCCTTGTGGTTATTTTGCTGGCATGGCTTGTGACACGTGTCTGCAAGAAATTCATCCAAATGTCCACGAAGAAATTGACGATGATGGACGATTCGCTGAGGAATATCTTTATCAGCATTGCAAAAACGCTCATTTGGGTGTTGGCGGCACTGATCATATTGGATTTGTTCGGTGTGAATACCGCCAGCATTCTCACGGTACTTGGCGCCGCAGGTTTGGCTGTCGGCCTAGCCATGAAGGATTCGCTAAGCAATATCGCCGCTGGTCTGATGCTGTTGTTCATGAGACCCTACAAGGTCGGCGACTATGTGGACTGCGGAACAGTCAGCGGTACGATTACTGACATCGGGCTGTTTTCAACGACCCTGAAAACTGTCGATGGCGTATTTATTTCTGCGCCAAACACATCTATTTTCGGAAACCCCATCAAGAACTATTCTCGCAATCCCTATCGGCGCGCGGATATTACCGTTGGCATTGCATACGGTGATTCGCTTCCAAAGGCGCTGGAAGTATTGAACGGACTGATGGCCAAGAATGAATTGATTGTTTCTGACCCAGCACCTCAGGTCCTTGTCGCTGAACTGGCTGATAGTTCCGTAAATCTGACATTGCGCTACTGGTCGAAGACTGAGGACTATTGGAATGCCTATTGGGAAATCAAGCAGCAGTTGAAAGAAGCCATTGAATCCAATGGCCTAAACATCCCGTTCCCGCAACGTGTTGTTACAATGGTAACGCCGAAAGAATTGGAGAAGGGCGAATAAGTTGATAACTTGATAGAGTTGCAATTATTTTGGCGGTAGTGGCGCTTGTCATTTGACATCATCGCTGCCGCCGAATAGTTCTTTGATGGAGACGATTGAAAATTTGAACAATCCAAACGCATAGCGTTTCCAAAGTCTCCTGGGTTCAACGACAACGCGCCATACCCACTCAAGGCCGCATTTCTGCATCCATCGCGGAGCGCGCTTTACTCGCCCCGCGATGAAATTGAATGTTCCTCCAACACCGACCATCACTGGCACATGCAGACGTTTGGCGTATCGCCCCATCCACAATTCCTGCTTGGGGTTTCCCAAGGCGACAAACAGGAGGTCGGCATTGGATTTGTTGATTCGTTCAATGATGGCATCGTTTTCAGGGCAATCATCCAGCGGGACGCGCGATGTGTCAGTTCCCGCGATTTTCAGTGCGGGATGTTTATCATGAAGGATAGCCAATGCTTCTGATAGTGTCGGTTCTTCTCCGCCAAGGACATAGAATGACAGTCCTTCGTCTGCGAAGCGTGCGGCGAGTTCAGGAACCATGTCGGAACCAGTGACGCGTTCAGGGAGAGGCTGGCGTTTTAATTTAGACAGAAGGACGATGGGCATGCCGTCCGCAGTGACGTAATCCGCCTGTTTTAAATAATTCCACAGTTCTGGATTGCCTTTGAAACCGCACGTCGCCACTGCGTTGGTGATAAAATCCACATTGACGGTCGCAACATATTTTGGGGTATTACGCGGACCTTTTGCGAATCCGACCAATGCTTCCGTAAATCCTTCCTGCGTTGTTCGGACAATGGGGATGCCGAAAAGCCGTGTCACCTTGGCGTTTTCACGCTGCTTTTCAAGGCACTCAATGATGCCTAGGGCATGACTTTGCCATGTAAATGTCGCCGCATAGTCGATTCCCCTGTCATGCCGTTTCCTTTTGTCTTCTGGCGATTCATTGAGGAGACGGCTGATTGCCCTAGACATATCCTCTGAATCATTCGGGTTAAAAGTCTCAGCGACGTCTCCAGCGATTTCCCCTAATGCCCCGTTGTTTGAACATGCGCAGGGTGTTCCTTCTGCCATGGCTTCAAGCAGAGACAGACCAAATCCTTCAAAAAGGCTTGGGAAGACATACACTGCAGCGCCTCGATAGGCCTCCGCAAGGTCCAGGTTGTCCAGAAAGCCTGTGAAATGAATACGGTTTGCGGCAGGGCTTGCCATTGCTGCGGCTTTAACCGCCTCGGCGTCTTTCCATTCCTTGCCTGCAAGCACCAACTGCAAATCATCACGTTCCAGTCGTGAAAAAGCATCGATGAGTTTCACGTGGTTCTTTCCTGGATGTTCTATTCGAGAAACATACAGCAGGTAGCCGCCTGGAGTCAGTCCGTTGTTAGAAATCCATGATAGGCGGTTGGACGGATGGGGGATGGCGCAGAGACCGTTGTATAATACTTGGATTGATTCCTCCGAAACGCCCCAGTAGTGCATCATGTCGTTGGCAGTCGAATGGCTGATGGCAATCAATTGCGGTGAGCGTTTGGCATAATAGGGGAGGATTTTGGCCAAATAGAACATTCGTAGGCGGGAATACTTGCCTGGAATGTGAAAATTGGCAAGGTCGTGCACTGTCGCTGTTGTCGGCAACGGATAGCGACAGCAGACTCGACGGTTGGCGGCGGTTATGATGAAGCCATCAAATCGCGCTTGCCAACTGGCGAGTCTGCGAGGCAGGAAGAAGAGGTGCCAGAGCATGGAAAATGCGGCACGGCGCGTCCAGCCTGGAGCCTCAATCGATTCAAATTCGGGAAAGAACTGCTTGCCGACGCCAGGCTCGGTCAAAAGGGTGATGTTGTGCCCCGCGGCAGACAATGCGTCAATGACATTTTTCGCGTATGCGGAAATGCCAGAATTTCCTTGGTCGTAGGGGATGATGTCGACAAGCAGTCTCATGTCGTTTCAGTGTTCTTTCAAGAACAGATTCTTTTGAAATCAATGCTGTTGTTCTGCTGCCAGAAGATTCATCAAGTCGCCGTCTGACGCAGGCTTTTGCGGATATTCCTTGAATGCCTCAGCCGTGCCGATGAAAGCCTCTTTGTCTCCGCGCATACGGTCAAGTTGCTGCTGATAATCGAGTTCAGCCTGGTTCTTTTCCAATGCTGTGGCTTTGGGGCAGGCCAATGTGGCACGCATTTTCAGGAAAGTCTCCGCGAGACCAGGGCCAAAACGGCGTCCGCCATTTTCCATGCGGAGGGAAATCAATTTTGTGGTGTCGCGTTCGACACGCAGTTTCAACAGTTCATCTCCCCGGGCGCTTTTCATGGCTTCATCAAAGAGTTTGAGTCTTTCAGCGTATTTCCCCTTGAGTTCCTCGGATGGACCACCGCCCCACATCATTCCAGGACCGCCTTGAGGACCTCTGGGACCAGGACCTGCCATCGGACCACCAGGACCTGCCATTGGACCACCAGGACCTGCTGGAACTGCGACGGCTTCTGAACGACTGCAACTGCCGCACAAATCATTAATTTGCGGCACAAGAGAACTGACTAAGGCAATGATGGCAACGATTAATGCGATCGTCCCGACGTTTTTCTGAATTGCTTCTCCCATCGATTCTTTCTCCTTTCTTTTGTTGTTTTTTTCTGTATGCACCATGCCAACGGGTTGGCATGGTGCCTATCAAAACTATCCTTCAGCCGTACCATCAGACAATCCAAAGAACACCAATGGTTGGCAGAAATTGCGGTTTATTCGGCATCACCTTCAGTCTTGGCTTGGGATTCGTCCTTTTTCTCGTCTTTCTCCTCAGACTTTTCCACGTCCTTGCCTGCCGTCTTCTCCTTTGCCTTTTCTTCAGCCTTTTCCTTGCCCTTGCCGTCCTTTCTGCCGCCGATGAAATTTCCGAATCCTTTATCCTTGGAATTCTTCTTGAGTCTTATGCGAATATCGGCGTTTTTGACGAAGATTTTATTATTTGTACGGTCAAACACGACCTCATTTCCTTTCATAGTACGGTCTCCCTGTGTGATGACGCACTCTCCTGAAAGGGTTACGGAATCTGTACTTACATCATAGACGGCACTGTTGCCAGCGGCACTTTGAGTCGCATCGGCTTTGCTTCTCAGTTCCACTTTTCCAACGGCCTCAATGCGTTTAAGTTTCAAATTTGCCGTGTCATCAATCAGTGTCTCCGTTTTTTCATCAGAAGCATCTTTTTTCGCGGCGTCGGCTTGTTTTTTCTTGGAATCCTCAGGTTTCCGCTGCTCGTTATCAAGGAAAATGGTCATCCGATCTGCGGTGAGGACCATTGAATCATCTTCAAAACGGACATTGTTGGTGAGTTCAATGGTCTTGCCGTCAATTTGGACTTCCATGCGTTCGGCAGTGACATTGAGTTCATTTTCCTCTTCTTCTGTCTCCTGAACTTGAGTTTGCCCGTTCAAAACGGCAGTGAAGACAAAAAGCAGTGCGAGTACTAATGAAAAATGTTTCATGATGATGTTCCTTATATGTGATGAGGTCGAAAAAGCCTATGGTTGTTTATGAAGCAGCGAAGATGGCGATGCCTTTTTTAGCGCCCCTTTGGGAAGGCGTAGTGTCATATTGACTGCCGAGCGCAGCAGAATGACCTTTTGGCCGATATCCACATCATAGCCGATGCCTGTAATGCGGATGTTTTTTGCCAGACCGATTTGAACAGGAGCGTCTCCCTTGATTTCATGGGTAACGGTGTTGAACGAGCAGTCAGATGACGAGAGAGTCACTTTCACATTGCCTTTTTCATCTGCGGTGATGAAGCCGCTTTTCTTCTCCTTCTGCTGAGATTTCATGTTGAAGACAAGACTGAAATTCCGAATGGCGACAACAAGACCGTTGGCGGTACAGCCCTGACCCTCCAGCAGCCAGGAAGAATCATCGTCGCCGAATCCAGACATGGAAAACTCTTTGAGCGCGAGTTGCCCTCCATTGGCATTGAACTGTGCACTGACAGTCAGAGACGCCAGAATCATCAAAAATGCACAGATGACGCGCGCTCGTGTCATTGTTGACTCCCTTTTCTGCTGACTAGCGCCCCGATATAGCGCTCCACGATTGAATCATAAATCCCCTGTTCATGCAGAAGACGTTCAATCGCTTCGCGAGCGCACCCATGTCCCCCAGGCGCATTCGTTACCCAATCGGCACGTTCACGTACCATTTCCACTGCGTCAGACGGGGCGACTTTCAGCCCGACGACGTTGAAGGCAGGCAGGTCAATTAGGTCATCGCCGATGTACATGACATTTTCTGGCTCAATACCCCATTCCTTGCATAGTTCATGGATGGCATCCGCCTTGCTGGTGACTTTCTCCATAATGGCATCGAAATGCAACTCCGTCAAACGTCTGCGGTTCGCTTTGGAGACCCGCCCGCTGATGGTCGCTATTTTGATGCCCGCGTGCCTGGCAAGTTGAAAGCCTGAACCGTCCTTGACATTGAAGAATTTAATCTCATCATCGGAGCCGCAGCCGTAGCCGATGGAGCCATCGGTCAGGACGCCATCGATATCCGTAATTATGGCCTTGATTATCATTGCCTTACTGCCGAACGAGTTCATGGATTTCCTTCACGATGGTGACAAGAGATTCGAAATCGCATAGACGCAGCGAATTGGCACCGTCTGACAATGCTTTTTCAGGTTCTGGATGCGTTTCTAGGAACAACGCGTCAATGCCGACCGCCGCCGCCGCCCTGGCAAGCGGCTGAACATATTCACGGTTTCCGCCTGATGACGTTCCC
>JAGCTA010000192.1 GCA_017963875.1 Victivallales bacterium
ACGCCCTTTTGCTGGAGTATGGCCTCGGCGAGGCCGATAAAAACCCCGCCGGAGCTCGAAATGCGACGTTTCTCCGCGTCTGAATGCCAGCAGGCGTACCCATTTAGCGGAGAACGTTCGGAAGGAAGTTGCAAAGTCGGGCAGACCGCCAGACATTTTCCGCAACGGATACACGCCTTTTCATCCACAACGGGAACATAAAATCCCCGTGCATCCAATACCATCGAGATGGCCCCGCAAGGACACGCCGTTTTGCATGCCGTGCAGCCGCAACAGTTTTCAATATTGAAAGAGATGTTATCCATGTCCTGTCATTGCGCAGCCCCCCCCGCCTCCTTTGATATATTTTTCAATGTATCAACAAGATACTCCTTGCTCTTCGCGATTTCATTTTCCAAAGGTTTCCCGGCGGAGTAATCGATCGGGCGATCGAGGAAAGCGAGAGGATTCCGGAAATCATAATCCAAATTGACCATCCGGAGCAAATTGACCATCCGCGAAGAGAACGCCGGATTGACGAGCGGGAGGAACTGCCTTTCGAAAATCAACGAAAAAGCCATTCCATGGAACGAAGAAGTAACCACTAGTTCCGCATGATGAATCAGCCATAGGAATTCGCGTGGCCCGACATTGATCAGCGGGGAAGTGCCATGAATCCCCAGGTGCAGGTAGCAATTCAGGTCAATGATGTAGATCTTCCGGGCAAAACGATTGCGTAGCCGCTGGACAAGCCGATTGATGTCTTTCGGCACATACAATAGGAATAGGACAGTGTACGGTCCTTCGATTTCCGGAATTGGCCGTTCAGCCCCCTCCCAGGTCTCCTTGGAAAGCAGGAAAGTCGGATCGACATGCACGGCACACTCGCGGCCGGTGATCCTGGACACCTCCTTTGCTCCGTCGCTTTCACGCGCCGACAAATAGGACAACCTACCAAAGGCCTGCTGAAACCTGGTCTCGCAACTTGCGGGAATATGGTCCACCCCAAAGCTCGCCGCGTAGGAGAATTTCATGGACCGCGGAGAAGCAAACGCCAACGAGAAAATGTCATCCAGGTTGTTCGGATGCCACACCTGGTCGCTTCCCACGACAAAGCACGGGGCATCCTTGTCTGTTGTAAGTTCAAAGTGACTGGAAAACTCGCGGAACTTGTCTTTTTGCTCCGCCAATTTCGAGCGATAGCACCATTTCAGCAGGACAAAGGCCTTGGCGGCCAAAAACTCCTTGAGGGTGTGAGCTGTCTTTTTGCGGTGTGGCGGAAAGTCATAGTATGTGACCGGATAGCCGAGAGAACCGATGAAATGCCCCAGGGCATAGGCTTGCAGCATCGCCCCGTAGTTGCGAACCGCATGAGGAGTTACCAGGCAGATTTCCATCCAGTGTCCTGAAGTTTGGTGCTGAAACTGGCCACGACTAAAATGAGCTCCGGGTTTATTCAGTTGCCTTCGGATACCAGGCATGGCTCCGGCTTAGGGTTCTTCAGGCCTCGCTGACAATAGACTGCCAGGAGGATATACAATGTCAACCCCACCGAATTGGTGCTGAAAAACACCATTTCACCACAACTGATAATAAAAGGCGTGGCGAAGAGATGGGCATACTCCTTGTTTCCCTTGCAGTAGATGGCGATGAAGATCAGCGCAAAAATCACGGTGCCGAAAAAACCGGTCTCACTGGTAACCGCCATGAAAATGTTCCCCTGCTCGACATAGGCGTCTAATTTGAGGTCATAGGACTTGATGTTTTTATCGTATGGCGCCATGAACCCCGTCCCCCAGACGGGGCTGGCGGAAATCTTCTCCGCGAAACGGCGGATCTGCCCGCGCCGTGAAAACAGCAGGTTGTCGCCCGCCTTCTTGAAGATGAAGTCTTCGGATTTCTCATAGATCCGTTCCGAGACATCCGGCATGAACAAAACCATCATCGATACGAAGAACAAACCAAGCAGCACGTATTGAATCTTCTTGGAACCCTTGAAACTGTAGATGAAATAGACTCCGATGACCAGCAGGGAGGAAAACAGGCCGGTCCGGGACTCGCTTAGATACTGCATGAACAAGACCGCCAGAATGCAGGCAACCACATATTTCACCTTTGACGCGTGGATCTCCGCAAGCAGCAGTGCAATCAGAACGGCCGCGTAAATGCCGAACAGATTCGGATGGATGAATATGCCCTGGAACGCATGGCCGTTCTTGGTCCGCAGGCTCATGAATGGAATGGCGAAAATCGAAAGGCCATAGAGCAGCAGGAAAAAACGTTTGAGAAAGCATATCCAGTTGATTTTGTCCGCAGTGGCGAACACCCCGTAGAGTACGGCATTGAACGCAAGTACATAAAGCAAGCCTTTCAATACCGAGACAACTGGATAGCTGCCATACAGATACGCCGAAAGCGTGATTTCGCCAAGAAACAATAAGGTCAAGCTGGAGATGACGGCTAACTGACGTTTCTGCTTACAGTTAAACACCCCAAGAATGAAAATGCCTGCCGCGAAAAGTATAATGAACTGATACCGGTAGGAACTTATGTTCTGCAATGTACATTGAAGTTTCGTG
>JAGCTA010000193.1 GCA_017963875.1 Victivallales bacterium
CCTCTAGAACCTCTAGAACCTCTAGAACCTCTAGGAAATCTAAATAAATAATTTCCTATTATTTAACAGAAACTCAGCGGAATATGGTTTTTTTAGTTGACCTTCCGCAGAGTTTCCATGTAGTTATTGCTATTTTTTAACAGAAACTCAGCGGAAAATTGTATTTTTATATGACTTCCCGCTGAGTTTTCATGCATTTATTGCACTTTCTTGATTGAAACTCAGCGAAAAGTGGTATTTTTATTTGACATTCCGCAGAGTTTATGCTATTATATTTCCATAAAATAAGGAAAAAAGAGTTATAAAGAGGAGGCAAGCGCATGCTAATAGGCCGTGATGCGGAAGCCAAAAGACTGAAAGATGCGTTTATGAGTTCATCGTCCGAATTTATCGCCGTATATGGCAGGCGACGCGTTGGGAAAACCTATTTGATTCGCGAAACTTTTGATTCGCATTTTGCCTTCTATCATACTGGGATTGCGAATGTCGGGCGCAAAGAGCAATTGGAACGGTTTGCCAAGTCTCTGGAAAAACAGGGGGCTAGGCATAGCAGTAAATCATTGAAAAACTGGTTTGAGGCCTTTGACAGGCTTGAAGAATTTCTCCAAGGCATGCCAGCAGGGAAAAAAGTCGTTTTCATTGACGAACTTCCATGGATGGACACACAGCATTCTAGTTTTACAAGTGCTTTGGAGGCATTCTGGAACGGCTGGGCTTCCGCTCGGAACGACATCATGCTCATCGTTTGCGGTTCTGCCACGTCATGGATGACAAATAAAATCATTAACGCCAGGGGCGGATTGCATAATCGTCTGACGCACAGGATAAGGCTGGAGGCGTTTTCTCTGTCAGAGTGCGAGCGTTTTCTGCAAGCCAAAGGCATTGTCGCTACTCGCAGGCAAATCCTTGAATATTATATGGTAATGGGAGGCATACCTTATTACTGGAATTACATTGCAAAAGGAAAAAGCCCAGCGCAGAACATCGATGCCATCTTCTTTTCTTCTGATGGCGAATTAAGGGACGAATACAGTCACCTCTATGCGTCGCTTTTCAGGAATCCTCAGCATCATATAGCCGTTGTGACGGCACTAGGCACGAAAAAGGTCGGCATGACACGTGAGGAGTTGCTCAAAGTAACTCATCTTACTGACAATGGCAAGTTCAGCCAGACACTCTCTGAACTTGTAGAATGTGGCTTTATCAGGCGGTACCGTATGCCAGGAAAAAGGTCCCATGAAGCGTTGTTCCAGTTGATGGACAATTACACGTTGTTTTATTTCAGGTTCCTTTCAGACATGGATGAAGCCGAAAGCCGTTCGTGGAGCGCCATCCAGAATACTCCCAAAGTCAATACGTGGAGAGACCTTTCCTTTGAGCGTGTGTGCCTGGAGCATATTGACCAACTCAAAAAGGCTCTTGGGATATCGGGCATTTCCACCAGGCAATATGCCTGGCGTTCCCATGCCAAGGATGTGGCATCTGGAGCGCAAATCGACCTGCTGATTGAGCGGGCCGACAAAATCGTAACTATCTGTGAAATGAAATATGCTTCAGGCGAATACGAAATCACAAAGGATGAACATGGCAAGATGCTCCGCCGTAGAGACTTGTTTCTATCGGAGACTCGTTTTCGCGGAGCAGCCTATATCACGCTTGTTACCATTGACGGTGCCGTTCATAATGCGTATTGGAACGATATCCAGAGCGAACTGACGCTCGATGACCTTTTTCTCTGATACTTTGATTTCAACAAATAATCTAACTATGGAGTTGCTACGATGAAACACCTTCTGACTGTAATTGCTTTTTTATGCATGATGATTCCCTGTCTGGCCAAGCAGATAACTTTTGCGGAGGCCGACAAGCCTCGGGCGACAATTGTCACGCCACAAAATGCCCCAGAGAAAATCGCGACGGCAGCGAGGAATTTGCAGAAGTACATTGTCAAAATCTGCGGTGTTCAGTTGCCGATTCGTACGGATGGCAAGCGCGTTGCAGGCACGGGACTCTACATCGGCCATTGCGAGGGCAGTCCTGAATGCACGTTGGCAAAGGCAGGAGCCAGTTGGGAGGGCTATGTGATTGAGGAAAGGGACGGCAACCTCTATTTCACAGGACTAAATCCGACGCCAGTCGCGTTCGGCGTCTATTCATTCATTGAAGAGGACCTTGGTGTCCGCTGGTATGCGCCTGGTGACTTGTGGGAGAAAGTCCCTAAGGCTAAAAAAAGCGGCAACTTGTCGGTGGATGTCCGTCCGCGGACTGTCGTTCCTGGCACTTCGCCACGAATTTGGTCCTCCCACAACTGGTCAAGCGAGTGGAATGAATGGAATGTCCGCAACAAGACGTGCAAGAGCGAAGTCATCTCCAAGCGCAATTTTCAGAACAGAATCTATCAGATTTTCCCAGTGGAAAAATATGCCAAGGAGCATCCCGAATACTATCCGCTCATGAGGAACGGGAAACGCTACATTCCGCCCAAGGGTGATGTCTATTGGCGGCCCTGCGAATCCAATCCAGAAGTCCAGAGAATCGTCGTGGATTACATCAATGATTTCTTTGACAAGAATCCGACCCAGGACAGTTTTTCCATTGGAATGGACGATGTCTCGCATTTGTGCTGCTGCCCCAACTGCCGTGCCATGGACGATGCTCCAGATTCCTTTGAGTACCAGCGCTTTTCAGATCGCCATTACAAGTTCGTCAACATCATCGCGAAGGAAGTCGCCAAGACGCATCCAGACAAGTTCATCGGCACTCTTATCTATGCCATTGCACTTCAGCCGCCGAAGCAGGTCCCTGTCATGGAGCCAAATGTGTTCGGTTACATCACGGAGACAAGCGCCGCTTGGTGGATGCCTGGACAGAAGAAAATTGACCATGACCTGACATCTGAATGGCGCAGACGCATCCAGCACCTTTCGCGTTATGACTATTATGGCTTCGCCTCCATGACACCACGCTATTATCCGCACTATGTAGATGAGCAGATGAAATATGACAAATCGCTCGGGCTTGAAGGCATGTACATCGAGGTCTATACCTTTCTCCCGTTGACTACGCCCATGATATGGTTGACAGCAAAACTTCAATGGGACGCCTCGCAAGATGCCGACAAACTCCTCGATGACTTCATGACCATCTACGGCCCAGCAAAGCAGCAGATGGCTCGTTTCTGGGCGCTGCTTGAAGCATCCTATCAGGTTGACCGTCCAGGCCGCGGCAAATGGGAACATCGAAAGATTATCAACCAGGCGCTTGCCATTTCGCCAGAAGACCTCGACAAGGCGTTCACGCTATTGGACGAGGCAGAACAGGCGGCATCTAAAGACGAATCAGCGAAGGCTCGTATCGCCATTCATCGAGACGCGCTCAAACTGGCTTCATATGCCGTCAGACCGTATGCCATCGACCAGCAGATTCAGCAAATGGAAGTGAATTCCCAGGCGGACGCGGACAAGGTATTCGAACTCGCGAACAAAATGGAACAATGCAAGGCTGGGCGTGATGAGTTCATCGATGAACTCAAAAAGAGAGATGACATGATCGGCAAGAACATCCGAGGGCTGTTGTCGCACAAGGACTATATTCCGCTAGGCTCGTTCGATACATTGGAAACCTCTTTCATGACAGGTCTTTTCCAGGCGATTGTATGGTATATGATAAACAAGCCAAATGAACTGAAAACGCTCGCACAGAACTTCGACAACCCGACCATCAAGGACTTGGTCGATGGTTATGTTCGTCTCAAGACAAGTGGACAACAACCCAAGAATCTGATAATCAACGGCGATTTTGAAATCGTGGACAAGGAGAAAGTGGTTGCCAAAGATATGCTTGGCTGGGAGGCGGACGGCTGCCCAAGAGGCTGGAACTCATGGTCGCGCGGCGACAAACTCGTCATTCGCGTTGTGCCAGAGGGGCATAGCGGCAATGCCGTGAAAGTCACAAAAGGCATTGAGGGCGGATGCCTCATCCAATCAGTCAGGGCAGAGGAAGGCGGTACCTATCTTCTCACGTGCTACACGAAAGTCCTCGGTAGCGGAAAGGCTTCCATGGGCATCCGTTATCGTACGAAGGACGGACAATGGTGCAAATCTCGCACAGGCGAAATCAGTTTTGCTATCGCTCCCAAAAAAGCAGGTGAATGGATAAGAACACTGCTGATTGTCAACGTGCCAAAAGGCATTGATGCTGGAATGATCACTGTCATGCCTAACATCATCAACAAAGCAGACGGCGATGCTGTACTGCTGGACGATTTCGTCATGTATAAATTAAAGTAATGTCCACTGTTTGACAAAACATCTCCTTTGCAATATAGTATCGAATGGTATCAAGTGGTATCAAAAGAGTCATAAGGTTTTGACATTCATAAATAGATTCTATTCCAAAACAAAGGAGACGTCCCCTCATGAAACGCATTGTCGAATTCACTTTGATCGAATTGCTGGTGGTTATCGCCATCATCGCCATCCTGGCTGCGATGCTTTTACCAGCATTGTCGAAGGCGCGGGAGAAAGCGCGTGCCATTTCCTGCGTGTCCACGCACAAGCAACTTGGAACCGCAATGCACATGTATCCAATAGACTACAACGATTTCTTTGTCCCAGCGACGGCAGGCGGCGTGAAGTTTGGCTCGCTTAATGACAACTGGGTTCGCAAAATCATCCGTTATGACTATGCCCCTGGAACTTCATTTATCTGCCCGTCCGCCACGCCAACCACCTATTCAACTCAATTGAAGGCGATTCCGTCAGGCTCCACCACCAATTTTACTGATTGGGGTCCAAATTGCCCCAATATCGCGTACAACTACTATTTCTGCGGCTACAACCGCGCCAAATACACGGGCGGCGGCGAGGACGTTCCTGCGAAAATCGGTTCCTTCCAGAAGCCGTCCCATTCCATCATGTGTGGAGACGCGGCAGACAAGGACCTGAATCCAGGCGCGACGCTTATTTTCTACAGCACCGTCGCGTCTGAAGGCGGTATTTCATACTTGATGCCGCGCCATGCAAACTCCGCCAATGTCCTGAAGATGGATGCCAGCGTCACTACGCTCAAATCCACCAGCGACGGCGTTGATGGAATGAAGTATCTCCACGGTTGTGTCGCGCTTGGTGCCAATACCTCTGGCAACATGTGGACCCGCGGCGACAAGGTTCCGTGGTAAGCCTTTTCTTGCCCCACCCGCTAAGCGTTGGTGGGACTTTTTTTCTTTGTCAGTCGTAGGCGGCTGTCTTTTTCCACTCAACAGGACGTATTTGACATGAGAAAAAACATACTGCTTCTTTTGCTGATGGCATTGCCTCTTTTCGGCATCCAGCCAGTCCATTCATGGCATTTCACGAAAGTCGTGAATGGGCAGATACCCGATGGAGGCACAGGCACGCCGAAATTACCATATAAGAATATAGCCTACTGTAGAGCGGATGCTGGCTTGAACTGCCCTGACGGTGGCTACACGTTTATTGTTTTTCCGCAGAAGAAACTCGATTTCGCTGAACTGACCTTTGATGTCTGCTTTCGCATGACTTCTCCGCTGGACGGGAAACGCCGCACCATCATAAGTTACGAGCATACCGCTTGGCGCCAATGCTATGTCATTATGCAATTCAATGACAAAGACAAGTTGGAGGTCATTGTCCGCGAAAGGAAAAAAGACCAACTTGTCAAGGAATTTATCCTGACGGCAGAAAAGACAGAAGTCGCCCCTGTTGTCTGGCATAGCGCACGCGTGGCTCTCGCGTCAGGCGGCGAAGGTCGCCTCTGGCTGGACGGAACGCTTGTCGCCAGCAAGAAGAACGCGCTTTCCATCTCCGATTTGAGTTATTCCCCAAAACAGTATTATCCGCTTCTGACCTTCGGTACTGACCCTGGCAATCCGCAAGAGAAGTCCGCGTTCCTGCGTGGTTCCATCGCCGAAGTGCGGATGTGGAATGCCATCGTCGAGCCGAATCCGCTCACGGACGCGCCTGTGACCGATGAAGAACGTGACAATTCCCATGCTTTGGTTTCAACGCAGGGCATCGCCCCAGAGTTGACCTGTCGCTTCAATGTTCTTGATTTTGAAGGCGCGGCTGCCGGAAGCACCGTCACGGCAGACGCAAAATTCGTCCGCTGTGCAGGCCGTGCCGCCGCAGAATTGGTCGGCGATGCGCTTGTGGTGACTTATCGCTGTCCGATTCCAGAGGATGTTGACCCGCAAATCAAGCCCGATGGCGGTGTCTGGTCTGGGGATGCCGTGGAATTCTTCTTCCGCCCTGACAAGACGCAGTCGCTTTATTATCATTATGGCGCAG
>JAGCTA010000023.1 GCA_017963875.1 Victivallales bacterium
ACAAGGCACTTGATCGAATGATGGCCGCCGTTTCAAACAATTTGTTTTTTGCATTGGAAGCATCCCACCTACCAGAGGATATGAAACTGGCTATTGCTGAATTGGTGAATGAGCGCATGGCCCGCCTTAGAGGATGAGAACATTCAAAACGCAACCACAAAAAAGCGAGTGTTGAAAAATGTCACATTTATATGCAATTATCACATTTCAGGCAAGGGTGCTTGTCTGCTTGTTGCTTCTTTTAGGCTTGTGCATTTCCTGCCGAAGCACTGGCAGATCTGATGGCTTGCAGGAGGGGGCAGTGTGCCGTGGTGACGCTAAAACCATACCGTCGCAAATCATTGAAGATGACGATGAAGATGAGGACGATGAGGACGATGAGGACGATGAGGAGGACAAGCCAAAGCAGGTTCAGGAACCCTTTGTAGATGAAACACGGCCCTTCTTCATGGCTGCGGTGAACCACGACTTGGCGAAGGTCAAGGAGTTGTATAGGAATGACCACAATGCTCTGAATGAGGTCTTTGGCCGTGAAGAAGATTTCAGTTACTCAGAATCGATGTCGGACTTCATAATCCACAGTACAGACTTGAACGAGCCTGATTCAGAGGGTGTCTTGCCGTTATGCCATGCCATTGACCTTGCATTTAACAAAGATGAAGATGATGACCAGGATGACGAACAAGACGAAATGTGGTTGGTCAAGCTGTTGATTGAGCATGGGGCGAACATAAACGGAGTTGCATCTGAAAACATCATGCCACCAGTCCTGGCCGCCATTGAAAACGATTGCAGTCTGGAATACCTGAAGAAACTTGTCAAGTTGGGGGTTGATTTGAAGGAGGCAGATAGAAAATATAATTTTGCGAGTCATATCGATTTCTGCTCTGCGGATATCGTGGAGTTCATCTATGCGAATGGAGGCGACCCCAACCGCCGAGATGATTCGGGGAGGACGCCACTCTATTATGCCAGAACCCCAGAAACGGTTGATATTCTGCTGAAGGCAGGGGCCTCGCCGCATGTCAAGGACGCGAAAGGCGTTACCCCGATGCAGGATGCCATTGTCCAGCTCAATTATCCGAAAGTCAAACGGCTTCTGGCAGCAGGCGTTTCCCGCAAAGGGCTTCGTTTGTTGTCGCTGGCTGCTGCGTATGGGGACCTTGAAATGGTGAAGACCCTTCTAGAAGAAGGGGAAGACCCCAATGAATGTGACCCCGTGACGGACCAAGTCCCGCTTTTTGATTTGTTTTTCTTTGAATCGATTTTAGAGATTGAACCTGCGAAGCAAGAGGCGGTTGCCAGGTGCCTCATTGAGCACGGTGCAGATGTCACACAGGGTGATTCCTTGCGCATGATAGCGGCGCATGGAAGCCTTGGATTGCTGCGCGACGCCCTAAAAACTATTGATGCCGCCAGCGTGCAGGAGCTTTGGGCGCACGACCTTCTTGAAGGTGCGGCAATGGGAGGCAATCTGGAGAACCTTGCTTTTGTCTTGGAGACGCTGAATCCAGCACGCATTGGGGAAAACATCCTCAAAGACGCCTTGTCGGCGGGGGCGGGAGTGGGTAGTCTGGAGGCCGTCAGGCTGATTTGGGACAAGGTGCCTTCAATCAACGAAAATGTTGGTATTTTACGGAATACAGCCTATATTGCCGCCTATAAAAAGGATACGGCTATACTTCGTTTTCTTCTGGAAGCATCCTCAAAATGGAAATACCGTCCAGTCGACTGTTTGGAGCCAGCGTTATTTGCTACCGTGGAGAGCGGCAATTTGGAGGGCGTTAAACTGTTGGCTGAGCATGGGGCGGATGTCAGCGTCAAAGGCTATACAAGGAGTGAGAAGTTAACCTTGCTCATGGCGGCAATTGATGGTGACAACTTGGAAATCGTGAGATATTTGCTGGAAAAGGGGGCTGATGTCAAGGCTAAAGAGCATAATGGGAAAACTGTGATGCATCACGCGGCAGCGAAAGGAAATGTGGCAGTGATGACACTCCTTCTGGAGTATGGTGCCGAGGAAGATATCACGAATAGGGATGGAATACTGCCTGTCGAGGTTGCAGCCCGCGAGGGAAACCTAGCTGCGTTTCAGATGCTGCTGAAGGCGTACAGCGGAGAACGACGTCAGGCGATTCTTGACAAGACACTTGATAAAACCCTGCAGACATGTAATAGGCACATCGTTAAATACATTCTGGATTTGTGTTGCGAACATGAGCCGACGAAAAGAGGCCCCTTGCGTGACAAAAAGCTCTTTGATCTGGTTAGGAAGAATGATCTTGAGAAGCTCAAAAGGCTTGTCGAGGATGGCGCCGACATTCAGGTGTGCGATTCCGAAGGCAACACCCTGCTGGATGTGGCGTTTACACATTGTAGCGACACTATTGACTATCTGATAAATCACGGCGCAACCATCCGAACAACCCGTCCATCCCTTTGGAGTGCGCAATCAGGCTTGTCCAAAACAATCGTGGAGTATTTGCTCAAAAACGGAGCGGATGTCAACGAGATTTGGCACGATGATGATGGTATTACTCCAATCTTCTTTGGAGACGACTTTTCGGTTCTGAAGGCGCTGGTCGAAGCAGGGGCCGATGTCAACCATCATAGCAAAGGATGGGGTACCCCTTTACATCATCTTGTC
>JAGCTA010000194.1 GCA_017963875.1 Victivallales bacterium
CGAGGCTGAGGCTGTCCGCAACAGTGCGCACAAGGCTGGTGCGCGGGATGTCAGGCTTGTTGCGGAGCCATACGCCGCCGCCATTGGCGCGGGCATGTCGGTGCTGGATTCCACAGGCAACATGGTTGTGGATATCGGTGGAGGGACGACTGAAGTGGCAATGATTTCCCTCGGTTCCATTGAGAATGCCGAAAGCATCCAGTATGGCGGCGATAAAATGGATGAGGCGATTATCACCCACATGCAGAAGGCGCATAATCTTCGTATCGGTGAAAATGCTGCAGAGGATATCAAGAAGAAGATCGGGACTGCGTGCAAAACGGAGAAGCCCGATGAAATGGAAGTCCGTGGTCTGGACTTGGGTATGCACGGCAACAGCCTTCCAAGGTCGGTTATCATCAACAGCAATGAAATCCAGGAGGCGCTTGATGGTCCCGTCATGCAGATTTTGAGTTGCGTTCGCCGAACAATTGACCGAAGCCAGCCCGCTCTTGCTGCTGACCTCATTCAAAATGGGATTACGTTGACGGGTGGCGGTTCGCTGTTGCGGGGATTGGATTTCCGCATTGAAACGGAAACAGGCATCCCCGTTCGCATCGCCCAGGAGCCGTTGAAGGCAGTTGTCAATGGCACAGGCGAACTTCTGAAAGACCCTGATTTGGTTTTCTCATTCCCCGAGGACCGTATCTTCGGCTGTGCCAATTGATCCGTTGAATGACTGCGGCGGATTGACAGTCGCCAATGTTGTTTTGAGTTGTTTTAATGTGACATGTTGTCCAAATATCATTAGTCATTGTTGAAAAAACAAAAATCCTAAACAAGCCAAAAGGAGAAGTCATCATGCGTCCAGTCACGATTTTCACAGGTCAGTGGGGAGATTTGCCTTTAAAGGAACTCGCACCGAAAATTGCCTCATTTGGCTATGATGGGCTTGAATTGGCGTGTTGGGGCGACCACATGGATGTCATGCAGGCGGCCAAAAGCAAGAAGTATTGCAAGGACCAGTTGGCGATTCTCGCAAAATCTGGCTTGAAATGCTGGGCGATCAGCAACCATCTCGCAGGTCAGATGGTCTGCGATCCAAACAATGATTCACG
The DNA here is from genome assembly GCA_017963875.1 of Victivallales bacterium. The sequence goes on from JAGCTA010000194.1 coordinate 1,098, forward strand.
TTCAGACAATTTCGGCAGCTTGCCGAAATCATGCAATGGCAGTGCGGAGAAGAAACGCGCATGGGCTGTCGAGTCCATGAAGGCATCCGCACATGCGGCCAAGAACCTCGGCATCAAGGTCGTGAATGGTTTCACTGGTTCTTCCATCTGGCACATGCTCTATAGTTTCCCGCCAGTTTCCGATAAGATGATTGACGATGGATTCAAATATTTCGCCGACATGTGGAACCCCATCCTGGATGAATTCGACAAGTGCGGCGTGAAATTCGCCCTTGAAGTCCATCCGACGGAAATCGCTTTCGACCTCTATACCGCGAAACGTGCATTGGAAGCCATCAACTACCGCAAGTCCTTCGGGTTCAACTTCGACCCAAGCCATTTGCTTTGGCAGGGCGTCGATCCAGTGGAATTTATCCGCGCATTCCCAGACCGCATCTACCATGTCCACATCAAGGACGCAAAGGTGACGCTTGACGGACGCACGGGCATCCTCTCCAGCCATATCAACTTCGGTCAGCCAAACCGCGGCTGGGACTTCCGCAGCCCAGGTCATGGCGGCGTGAACTTTGAGGAAATCATACGCGAACTGAACCGCATCAAGTACGAGGGGCCGCTTTCCGTCGAATGGGAGGATAGCGGCATGAACCGTGAATATGGTGCGAAGGACGCCTGTGCATTCGTGCGCAAGATTGATTTCCCTGCGTCCGACATTGCCTTTGACGCCGCGTTTGAACGCTAATCGTTTTTCAAAAAGTTTCCAGGGTGGCTTTAAGTAGTTGCCCTGGTATTTTTTACCGTAGTCACTATGACCATTTCAAAAAGGAAATGCCAATGAAACACTCATTCATCTCCGCTTGGCTGATGATTATTGGAAGTGCCGCCATCGCCGCCATCGCGCCGAATCAGGAGCAGTTGGCCAAAGTTGCATCGGGTGAACTTAAGGAAGCCCGCCTTTCCTGGTGGGGCTTTGACGAGAATGACAGCAGCGACATCATCAAAAGTGCCATCGAGTCAAAGGCGACAACCATTGTCGTCGATAAGATGCCGACGCCTTGGATAACGCTTCCAGTCTTTCTGAAAAGCGACATGACGCTTGTCTTTGAGGACGGCGCGGAAATGCTTGCGAAGAAAGATGCGTTCAAGGGGCTGAACGACTGCCTGATCACCATCATGAAGAAGTCCAACGTGAAAATCATCGGGCTGGGGGAGAAGGGCGGCATTCTGAGGATGCACAAGAAGGACTACCAGGGGCCTGACTACAAGCACGGTGAATGGCGTCATGGTATTACGATGCACAGTTCAGAGAATGTCCACATCGAGAACATGTCCATCATCGAATCGGGCGGCGACGGCATCTATGTCGGTGTCGCGTCACGCCTGTTGCCGTACGTCCCCTACAGCAAGGATGTTGTCATTCGCAAGGTCAACTGCGACCATAACCATCGTCAGGGCATCAGCGTCATCGCAGCCGTCAATCTCTTGATTGAAGATACGCGCATGGCGAATACGGACGGCACGTCGCCGAAAGCGGGCATCGACTTCGAACCGAACAGGGCGACCGAGCCTCTGCAGAACTGCGTCATGCGCAACTGCATTTCCGAAGGAAACGACGGTGCTGGCTACGACTTCTATCTTCCGAATCAGGACTCAAAGCAATGCGGGCCGATTTCCATCACACTGGAGAACTGCATTTCACGCAACAACCGCGGTGCGAGCATTGCGCTATCTACGACGCATACGCGCAGAAAGGCGGACATGACCTGGGAAGGAACCATTACATTCAAGAACTGCGATTTCACCGATCAGCGAAATAACGCGAGATTCAGAATCGGTCTTGAGCAGCCGATCACGATTGCGATGGAGAACTGTAAGTTGAACAGCACAGAGACTAACGGGTTGTTACCCGCTGTTGACATCGAATATTCTACCCCGTCGCCAGACGGAAAGAACCACACTCAAGTCAGTTTCGATGATTTGTTCATCGCCATGAACCGCGATGGCGGCTGGCTGAACGTCAGCGACCGCGTCCTCTGCGGACTTGAAAATTACAATGTCAAAGGCTCGAACATTATCCTGACATCTAAAGGCAAAACTGAAACGGTTGCCAAAATCGACGAGGACTACCTTGAGAAGCAGATGCCTGGCCGTCGTGATATCGCAGGATGCAAGATGTTCGATCCCAAAGGGAAGACATTGATTCCCGCCAATCCAAAGGGAAGCGCCTCCTTGCCGAACGCAAAATGCCGCAGCATCGGCTATTTCTGGATTTACACGACGAAGGGCGAGCCTGCCACTTTTACGCTGCATTATGCCAAATTGACAAGGTACAAAGGAAAGTTCTCCATCCCTGAACTGACGTATCCCTCTGGGAAAAAAGTCCAATTGGAGCCGATTGAGTTCGATACAAAACGTGAATACATAATTGCATCTCCTGAAGAAACAGGCATTTGCGAATTGACCATGGATGTCGTCCACAACTGGGCGACCATAACGAACTCGTCCGTTCCCGCTGGCATCCTGCTGAAGAACGCCAACGGCACCAACATCATCTACACGGTCGGCACCTATTACTTCGACATGCCTGTTGGCACGCCTCATGCGGCGATTTCGCTGCTTGGCGAAGGAGGCGAAGGCTGCAAGGCGACGATCATCGATCCGAATGGCAAAACCGTGTTCAGCCAGGATGACATCTGCAACGCGTCTATCATCAATCTTGGTGCTTCTCCCGTGCCTGGCATCTGGTCGCTTATCCTTGAAAAGCCCACCAACGCGAGCCTGGAGGATTTCTGCATCAATCTGCTTGGCGTACCGCCATATCTGACCAATGACAAAGCCGTGTTGCCGCGCTTGATCGCACAATAAGGCGCACGAGCCTAATTAAACTTCACACAGAAAGGAAAACAACTAAAAATGGCTGACGAGAAACTTGAAATGAACTGCAACAGGCTTGTCCAGAAACTAGGGAAGCCGTCTGACAAATTTACAAAGAAAGACATTGTTTCCTTCATTAAGGACAATGATATCCGACACGTGAACTTCCTCTATCCAGGAGGCGATGGACGCCTGAAGACATTGAATTTCGTCATCAACAATGCGTCGTACCTGGATGAAATCCTGACCTGTGGCGAGCGTGTTGACGGCTCCAGTCTGTTCTCTTTCATTGAAGCCAGCAGCAGCGACCTCTATGTCGTGCCGCGCTTCAGTTCCGCATTCATCGACCCATTTGCGGAACTGCCGACTCTCAATCTCCTCTGCTCATTTTTCAACAAGGACGGCGAGCCGCTGGAAAGTTCTCCTGAATATACATTGCACAAGGCGTGCGAGCAGTTCCGAAAGGAAACTGGCATGGAATTCGAGGCGATGGGCGAACTGGAGTATTATGTCATCGCACCAGAGACGGGGTTCTTCCCAGCCGTTGACCAGCGTGGTTATCATGAATCTGCGCCATATGCGAAATTCAATGAATTCCGCCAGCAGTGCATGCTGTATATCGCGGAATGCGGCGGACAAATCAAATACGGGCATTCAGAAGTCGGCAATTTCACGCTTGATGGCAAAATCTACGAGCAGAATGAAATCGAATTTCTCCCATGTCCTGCGGAAAGTGCCGCCAATCAGTTGACTATCGCCAAATGGGTTATCCGTAATCTTGCATACAAATACGGCTATGACGTCACGTTTGCGCCGAAAATCACGACTGGCAAGGCGGGGTCTGGAATGCATATCCACATGCGCCTGATGAAAAACGGCAAAAACCAGATGCTTGACAAAGGCAAGATTTCCAATACAGCCAAAGGTGCCATCGCGGGTCTGATGTCCCTTGCACCGTCAATCACCGCTTTCGGCAATATGAATCCGACGTCCTATTTCAGGCTGGTTCCTCATCAGGAGGCTCCGACGAATGTCTGCTGGGGCGATCGCAACCGTTCCGTTCTGGTCAGGGTGCCGCTTGGCTGGACTTCCAAAAACGACCTATGCAAACAGGCGAATCCTGGGGAGCCAGACAGCGCGTATGACACAAGTCAGAAGCAGACTGTGGAAATGCGTTCCCCCGATGCTTCGGCGAATGTCTATTTGCTGATGGCCGCTCTGTGCGTCGCGTGCCGCCATGGCCTCAGCGTTGGCCGTGCGGGTATTGCGCTTGCCAACAAGACATACGTCAATGTCAATATCCACCTGAAGGAAAACGAGTCCTTGCTGAAGAATCTTAAGACCCTGCCAGACAGTTGCTTCAAGTCCGCCGAATGCCTTGCTGAACAGCGTGCTATCTATGAACAGGCGGGCGTTTTCTCGCCTGCGATGATCGATGGGATTATCAAGCAGTTGAAGGCATTCAACGACAAGGTTCTACGTCGTAGCATCGAAGGCAATGACACGGCCATGGCCGAGATTGTCAAGACATATTTCCACTGCGGTTGAGGTGATGTTGGATGAAGAAGAACGACGTCAATTTCATTCTCAGGATAGTGCGGTGGATTATCTCTGGCATTTCCATTGGCCTTGGACTAAACTCCAGAGCCAAGCGGCAGCCGAGAAAACGCCGTACTGGCGGTGGCTCGAAGGGGTATAGAAACTGATTCACAAGGCTCTATTCGCCGCCGATGAGAGTCGGTAATTGCTCATGTCAGGGCGACTCTTCGAAGCCCCCGAAGGGGGCAAATATCAGTAACCCCAGGTTGAGCGAAGCGAACCCTGGGGACGTAATCCTCTACAGGATTACGACCTCGAAGGTCGAACCTATCATCTTGAGGAATAGAGCGATTCACAAACTTTTTTCCACGACAGCATGAAGAACGAGACAAATCTAATCTGGGTCGATATGGAGATGACTGGCTTGGTTCCAGAGCGTGACCGCATTCTGGAAATCGCCACCATTGTGACTGATTGCCAGTTGAATGTTCTGGCCGAGGGACCTGTCATTGCCGTGTCCCAGCCAGAGGATATTCTCAATGGCATGGATGAGTGGTGCACGACGCATCATACTCAGTCTGGCCTGCTGGACCGTGTCCGCAAGGAAGGCGTGTCCGAAAGGGAGGCGGAACTGCGGACGTTGGAATTTGTCAGCCGCTATGTTCCACCGAAGGCGAGTCCAATCTGCGGCAATTCGATTGGCCAGGACCGCAGGTTCCTTTACAAGTACATGCCAGAGTTGCAGAACTATTTCCACTACCGTTATCTGGATGTGAGTTCCATTAAAATCCTCGCGAATCTTTGGAAACCCCAGATCATGCCTCTGTTTACCAAAAAGGAATGCCACCTCGCCCTGGATGACATCAGGGAGTCCATTGAAGAACTCAAATTTTACAGGAAATATTTCTTCAATCTGGACTAGCCGCTGGAATAGCGACAGGGGGGAGTGCCAGGAAGTAGCGATGGAATCTCGCCGTTTAAAAGACACAGGCATAGGACATATTCATGGGGTGGAACTGCCTCAGCCACTGCTTGTCCTGTGTCTCGGACAAAGTCCGAGACGAGTGAGAAGTAGACATCAGACTCCGTCTTTGCTCCTAGAGTAAAAGAAAGCCCGTCGGCTCGGGTACCGACGGGCGGAGGAGAATTTCTGGAACCTGATTTCCAGATGGGAGAATGATGATAATGCTCTGTTTGTATCAGAAGGTGAATGTGAGGGCCGTGGAGAAGATGTCCACATCGCCTGAGACTTTTGCTCTGAGCGTGGTGCCATCCTTGAGGTTCGTTTCCATGTCATCCGTCAGGAAGAAGATGTGGACATAGCCGAAGTCCAGCGTGCAGTTTTCCGTCAGGCGATAGGAGAAGCCAGCGCACAGCCAGACGCGGGACAGATCGGGCAACGTGGCGACACGGTATTTCTTGTCCTTGACAGGTGTCTCGTCGAATGCCACACCAGTGCGGAGTGCCAGTTTTTCAGTACATTTGTATTCGGTACCGAGGGTGAAGCGCCAACTGTCGCGCCAGCACATGTCAACGCGTTCCTTTCTGCTTCCAGTCATGGCGTTGATCGTGTTGCCGAGGTTGTCTTTTTTGAAGCGGACGGTCATGTCTTCCATGACGGAGGAATGGGTCCATGCGATGTCACTCATGACGGCCCACTGGTCGTTGAGGTCCTGGTGAACACTGAAATTAACGACGCCAGGGAGGTTCAGATCGCAGTCGGCATCGCCTTTGAAACGCTGTCCAGCGGCATACATCTTGCCTTTCAGTTCAAGTTCGTGAGTCATGCGGGAGCGATAGCCGAGACCGATGCGCGTTCCCTTGATCGGTTCATACAAGGCACCGAGAGTGAAACCCAAGGCAATGGAATCGCCTTCAAATTTAATCTTGCCATCTCCAACGCCTGCAACAGGAACTGGAACTGCGCGGCTCATAAATGCTTCGCAATATTCGATGTCAATACCCAAGGCGATAGACAGATTGTCAAGCACTTTATAGGAAATGGTCGGCGTGACGTCGACGACGGAGATTTCCGTGTCGATGGCGGAATAGCGTCCCGCCCAGCGTTTGTTCCAGCGTGTCGCTGTCCCTGAAGTCGCAGACATGCCAAGACCAAAGGCAAGACCATCGCCTAATGGCTGGACATAGTAGAAGTGCGGGATGTTCTCCCAGCCGCCACCATTGCCGCCGTCATGGCCTCGTGAGGTGCTGTCTTCACGCAAGTCCATCAGTGCATTGACATGCATCAATGTGTTTCCAACGGCTATAGAGGCTTTTTCATGCCATGCGCCGACTGCAGGGTTGAAAAACAGGGCACCTGGGTTTGTCGTGTCGGTACCCATGCCAGAAAGACCACGGCCAAGACCTGCACTAGACTGCTCAAGAATGGCAAAGCCAGCACCACGGACATTCATGGTTAACAACCCTGCGGCCGCTGCCATGCTCAAAAATGCCTTTTTCGCAAAACTCATCATCTGTTTCCTTTCTTGATTTCGTGTTTTGGGTGTTTGTTTTTTACTTTGCAAAATTAAAGGTTTTCAAAATTACACTTTTTACAATATTGTCATTTTGAAAAAATGCAAGCGATTTAAAAGTTTTTTTGAAGAAAAAAAATATCTTGCCAATTGAAAAAGTAAACGCACCCCCAATCCTGTATTCCTGTGCATTTACTTTTACAAAGCGGAGGAGGCGCATTTACCCTGTCTCAAGAAAGTCTGAGCTTTGACGCGGCCATGACTTGCCGAAATGCATTTTCTCC
>JAGCTA010000024.1 GCA_017963875.1 Victivallales bacterium
ACATCGGCGATGACACATCAAGTTGGATTGCGGCGGAGGACTTGCTCGCAAAGCACAATGCTATTCACGCCGTGGACAATTCGCGTCTGACGACGCAGGCGGACCCCGTGGGAATTGCTGGCTTGGGGACGGAACTCACGCCACGAAGCAACTACACGGATTATGTCAAAGGATCCGACACGTTCCAGCCTGAAATCTATCCGATCGGCCATTGCGAGCCAGGCACGGAAAAGCCTGAGATGACGGCACGCTGGGTTCCCACGGTCATCAAGAACATGAAGCAGATTTACCATGACTGGGAAACAACTGGCATTTCACCGCGTCCAGTCTGGCCGCTCATCCAGTATTTCCACTACAGGGCATCCTACAACCATTGGAATCGCATGCCGACGCGCGACGAATTGCGAGCCATGAGTTATCTCGCGGTCATCCACGGCTCCCACGGGATCTTCTGGTACCGCTATGCAGGATATCCAGAAACCGCAAACGCCAAGCGTGGCTATTCGGACGAACAGTGGCAGAACCTCTCTGGCATCTCGCTGGAGTTTCGTGCTCTCTATGACATGTACTGCACGCTGCCTGTACCGCAGACTCAGAAGGCATCTGTGGTTTCTGGCCCTGCAAAAGACGCTCTCGGCTATGATTCGGTCAACACGCTGTTGAAACGCCATGACGGCAAGGCGTATCTCATCGTCTGCAACTCTGCGATGGCGGATGTAAAGGCACGATTCATGGTCCCAGGCATTAAGACCGCGAAGGAATACTTTGAGAACCGCACGCTGAATGTTGCTGACGGCGCGTTTGAGGATTCGTTTGGATCCTTTGGTGTTCACGTCTATGTGATGGAGTAGTGTTGTATTTTCAACCAGGAGTCATGAACAATGAAATCATTAGTTTCAGCAGCTCTTTTGTTTCTTTCGCTGTCGCTTTCAGCAACGACATACTATGTCAACAATCAGACGGGCAACGACGCGAATGACGGATTGTCAGATGGTGCGCCGTTTCTGACGATTGCGAAGTCGATGGCGGTGCTTCAGGCGGGCGACACGCTGATCATGGCTCCTGGAAAAATCTACTATGAATCGATGATGATGCGGCAGAGCGGCACACCAGCGAAACCGATTACGATTGAGGCGAACGGTGCGGTGCTTTCGGGACGTTCGCCGATTCCAAAGGACAACTGGAAGTCGTTGGACAACAATCTGTGGCAGAACGCCAACAACTCGCAGTTCGGTGCCTTGCGCTCGCGTGTCTTCAATGATAGAGATGAGATGATTTCCGTTCATATCACCACAAAGCCGCAGGACTTGAAGCCAGGCGAGGCGGTCTGGAACAAGGATGGGATTTACCTCAGGCTGGAAGACGGCCAGAAACCGCAGGATTTGGCGTTGTTCGGAACGTATCGACAGTCAGGAGTGATGTTTCAGGATCACAGTTACATCACGGTCAACAACATTATCGTCGAGAACTTTTCCAATGACGGTGTCAACGCGCATGGTTACTGCCGCGGGTTGATATTCCGCAATCTCGTTTCCCGCTGGAATGGCGACGACGGTTTTTCAATTCACGAGGACGTCCAGGCGTGTCTCTACGGCGCGCATCTGCACCACAATGATTTCGGCATCCAGGATATCAGCATCTCGCGTTCGTCTTTTTTCGGTGTGCATAGTGAAGACAACCGAGAAATCGGTGGTGACTTTTCGGGCGGAATGCGTTCCATAGAGGATTCACTTTTTAGAAACAACGGCAAGGGACAACTGCGCTTTCTAAAAGGAACAGGAGGAGGCGTCGGATTTCCGAAGGGAACGACGATAGACACATGCCGCGCATACTTGAAGAACGTGCTTGTGACTGGTGGAGCAGAGTTTGCTGTGCGGGTCTGTGGGGGGGCGGCGGTCACGGCGTCCCAATGCACGTTTGCAGGCACGGAAACAGGCATCGTTGTTGACAAGAACGGTGAGATGAGCGTCTCAGCGTGCGCTGTCGTTAAGACAACTGGAAAAGCGATTGTCAAGGAAGGAACGATGCGGGTCTACTCTTGTGCTTTTTCTCCTGCAACAGCGTTGTGGGATGGGCAGGATTTGTCGGAAAAAGCGTTGCTTGAAGCGCTTGGGGATAAGTCCAGCACGGACGAACAGCCGTCTTTCAGAGGGCGTTATCGTGCAGGAACGCCCGCCTTGCCTTTCATGAAAACGCAAAAGGCACCAGGCTTTGATTCGACGATAGATCTGCCGTTCATCCCAGAGCCGCCAGACGAAATGCGGATGGCCGTCGAGCCCGTCACACATGACTATGATTTTGAGTCCATCAATCCGCTGTCGCGCTTCTATTATGAGAACGCACCGAAGGGTGTCAAGGTGAAGGGGAGTTCCAGTCTTTCCAATGAACAGGCCATTTCAGGAAAACAGTCTGCGAAAATCACAGCGGAGTTCCCAGCCTCAAATGCGCCCTACAATTGCTTCATCAAAGTCTTCTCTGTTCCATTTAAGGATGTAACCACGCCAATTTCGAAGATTTCCTGCAAAATGTATGCGGCGGGGCAGGGCAATGGCTTTCGGCTGCGCATTCGGGACAGGGACGGCGAATGCTTCTATGGCCCGATGCAGAAACTGGATTGGAATGGCTGGAAGGATGTTGTCTGGGACCTGTCAAACCAGCCTCCTACGGGAGTAGCAGGTGGCAATCGGAACACCGTCCAGGACTGTCCGCCGCTGGAAATCGTCATCGAAGTCTATTTTTCTGTTCCAAAGGAAGGGCATTCTTTTGTGCTTTTTGTGGACGACCTGTCTTTTTGAGACATTTATTTAATGCAGTTATGCATTATATTAAGCAAAGAGGGAATGAGGTGGTTTGAGGAAAACCGTGTTATTCTTTATCAATTCAATAAATAGGAGTCTTCAGTCATGAGTCTTGTTCGGCGAGTTTTTGTCGAGAAACGTCCAGGTTTTGATGTCGAGGTCAAACAACTTCAAAATACCTTTAAGGACGACCTCGGCATCAGTGATCTAAAGACGCTCCGCATTTTCAAGCGTTATGATTTCTCAGGAGTCAATGATGCAGAATACGTCGCCGCGCGGGATTCCATTCTTTCCGAGCCGAATTGCGATGCCGTCTATGATGAGATGCTTCCTGAGATGGAAGGTTTGCAATTGTTCGCGGTCGAATATTTGCCAGGTCAGTATGACCAGCGTGCAGATTCCGCAGCACAGTGTGTCCAATTGCTGACGCAGAAGGAACGTCCGTTGTTCAGGAGTGCAACCGTCTATGCCTTTGACGCGAGTCTGCCTCAGGATGAAGTAGCCAAAATAAAAACACATCTCATCAATCCAGTTGAAGCGCGTGAAGCCACCTTGGAGAAGCCCGAGACGCTAGTGCTCCAGGCCCCGCCTCCCGCAGATGTCGCCGTTCTGGATGGTTTTGGCAAACTGGACAAAACTGGCATTGCGAACTTGGTGAAGCAATACGGCATGGCAATGTCTTCGGAAGACCTCGCATTTTGCCAGAAGTATTTCCGTGACACGGAGCACCGTGATCCGACTTTCGCGGAGATTCGCGTCATCGACACCTACTGGTCAGATCACTGCCGCCATACGACTTTCCATACAAGCATTGATGAAATCGAATTCGAGTTGGGCGAACTTGCCAAACCAGTCATGAGGGCGTTTAAAAAGTACTCTGAATTGCGCAGGGAACTTGGCCGTGAAAGCAAAACGCGCTGCCTGATGGATATCGCGACCATTGCCGTCAAGGAACTTAAACGGCAGGGGAAACTTGACAACCTCGATGCATCAGATGAAATCAACGCCTGTTCCATCGTTGTCAATGCCGATGTGGATGGCGAGACGCAGGAATGGCTGGTCATGTTCAAGAACGAAACGCACAACCACCCGACGGAAATCGAGCCGTTTGGTGGTGCAGCGACGTGTCTTGGCGGCGCTATCCGCGACCCGCTTTCTGGCCGTTCCTATGTCTTTCAGGCGATGCGTATCACAGGCGCGGGTGACCCGCGTACTGAGTTGAAGGATACACTTCCTGGCAAACTTCCTCAGAAGAAAATCGTTCGAACTGCCGCCGCAGGCTATTCGTCATACGGCAACCAGATTGGACTTCCCGCAGGCAAAGTCCAGGAAATCTACCATCCAGGCTTTATTGCGAAACGTCTTGAACTCGGTGCGGTCATTGCGGCAACTCCGCGTGCAAATGTGCTTCGTGGCGTGCCGAAACCAGGCGACGTGATCATCCTCCTTGGAGGCAGGACAGGACGTGACGGCATTGGCGGGGCAACAGGGTCGTCCAAGGCGCATACGGGGCAGTCGTTGATGACATGCGGCGCGGAAGTCCAAAAAGGCAACCCATTGACAGAACGCAACATCCAACGGCTTTTCCGCAATCCTGAATTTTCC
>JAGCTA010000195.1 GCA_017963875.1 Victivallales bacterium
CCGTCTTTGCCGCCAATGGATCAATTGAGGATTTACATTATACAACATTACACCCTTTGCCTGAAAAACTGGATTTTTCCCCGTTTCCCAATCTGCGGTCATTGTCCATCAATGCACGGACTTCAGGAGCAGTCAGGATAGTCGCCCAACGGCTTGAAGAAGTAACGGTCGCAAGTTGGTGCAAGCGTGGAATGCTACAAGTGGATTTGTCATCCATTGGACATTTGAATAGTGTGACGAACCTGACGGGAAAAGCCGAATGTCTGTTGCCGAAGGGCGTTCGGCAATTATGTCTTGGCAATCTATCCGCCAAGGCGGCTGAAAAACTGGAGTTCAACGACACGCTGTATGAACTGGATATTGAAGATGGCACAATCACAGACCTGGCTTTCCTTTCGAGATTTCCTTCTTTGAGGAAATTGCACCTGTATGGCTTGTCCAAGTTGACAAACCTTGACGGCCTGCGTGGGCTTCCTCTGGAAGAATTGCGTATTGATACCTGCAACGCCGTCAATGATTTCACCCCGTTGTGTTCTTTGCCGCTGGTCAGATTGTTCATTCGACGCCACGGAAGCAAGCCATTGGCGGACATCCGCTTCATCGCCGTCATTCCCACGTTGGAAATGTGCAGCCTAGAGGCAAAGGTGACTGACAAGGACCTGACGCCGTTGATCAAACTTAAATGCTGTGACTACAAGGAGATATTGACGGACGAACGGCGGGCGCAGAACCGCCGATATCTCGTGGCAAATGGTTACATCAACACTTGGTACGACAGGAGAAAAACATGACTGGCGTTACTCACAGTGGAAAACATAAGATCTTCTGGGGATGCCTTGTCGCCGTGGTTCTTGCTGTCATTCTGATTGTTGTGGCAGCAATATCATGGTCTGCTTATTGGTATGAACAGGACAATGCGGCTCGCCGTGACCCGATGGAGAATCTCGCCGATTTCCACACAGAACTGCAATCGTATCTATCTGCGCATGAAGGCAAGTATCCTGCAGGGCAGGGAGTTGAGGGATTAGGGGAACTGCAAGCATATCTTCCCTATTTGAGGGTAAAAGATGACAAGGTGGTCGAAATCAATCCAGACATCTTCACGGAGCACCATACTTCGTATGCATATATCGCCTCTGGACTGAACGAAAAGGATCTGGACGACGGAATGCCAGTGATTTTTGAAAAGCCGTGGAACCGCAAGTGTGTCCGCGTCCTCTTGAAACACGGACGAATTGAGGTACTTGAAAACAGTCCGTTTAACAGTTGCCGTCAAGTGGTTGAATACTACAGAAAACGTTCTCAAGGAGAATCTCCAGTATGGAAAACCTTGCTCCTCAATGCGGCATATATCGATGGGTAGGCTCGTCTCAATCCCGCACCACGCGATTGAAATGCGCGATAAAAAGATAGATTAGGCCAGTAACGGAAACGAGAACGAAAGGAGTGCATTTTCAGACGAATAAGCCTCACAAACAGATTAATAGCTTGATTGAACAAAGGAATAATAGACATGGATACAAAGCAGATTACTGCAGATTTTCTCAGTGGCAGGCTGGACATTGCCGAGTATCGCCGATTATTCGACGAAGGGCAGGAACTTGAAGTGTTTCTGCAGAAAATCGTCGATGACATCAAGGCATCAGACGGAAAGATTGAGCCATATCCTTTTCTGTTGGATGACGGCAACGTCTTCATGGGTACTGAAGGTATCCCCTATCTTCTCGCGCCTGAAACTGACCCAGGCTTGGCATCTGGCATGCCGCCTCAATATGAATCCGTCAGGCATATGCTGACATATGAGTGCAGAATGATTACCCACAATGTCCGAACAGCTGCAGGAGCACGCGCATTTTTCAAGCAGGTGCTTATCCTGTATTGGCAGATTGACAAAGATATCAAGCCAACGAATAAGTATAGGGAGGCATACGACTTTGCATTGGATGTCATTCCCAAATATCTTGCTGGCGGGGAAGCGGAGATATATATTCAGGAGCATATCATTCCCTTGTTTCCAGAGACAATGAAGCAGTCAGAACGGAAGAAGGCTGTGAAAACCAAAATCAAGGAGGAGTTCCGCAGCGAAAAGGGCTATCCGTGCTGGGTTCAGTCATCGGAATGGCCATTTGGCAAAGAGAGGAAGCCAATGACTTATTTGGGCAGGGGCAAGAACTCTGGTAGTATCTATCGCTGGCGTTTCAAGGACGAATCAACTGGCGAGATTGTCATCGTTGAACAATGCCTTTGAAACGCTTTATATTATTTTGCTACCACGGTTTTCGTGGCCATCCACTTTCCTACTTTTGTCCATTCATTTGAGAAGAATCGGATGGTTATGTCATTTCCTTCCAACCGTCGATACGTCCTTTCGCGGAATTGAAATTCACGCCGATCATCTGGACGTTTCCACAAATCAACGGTTGATCCGTTGAATCGTCAATTAGCCGCCTTTCAGGTTGATTATTCCACACGCAATGCTAAATTTGCCATGGCAACTTAGTTACAAAACATCAAAACAAGGCAAAACAATCATGGCAGCTGATCTTCTCGCACCCTGGACCTATTACAAGCGTCCATTCCGCATCTATGGCAACCTGTACTTTGTTGGTTTTCAGCCTGCATCCACCCACATCATCGACACTGGGGAGGGGCTTGTAATCATCGACCCAGGCTATCAGGAATTCCTCTACATGGTGCTCGAAAACATCCGCATCCTAGGCTTTGACCCCAAGGACATCCGCTACATCGTGCATTCACATGCCCACTTGGACCATGCAGGAGCCACCTTTGCGCTAAAGCAGCTCACTGGGGCAAAGACCTTCATGGGCGAAAACGACTGTTCAATCGCCAATGGGACACATCCTACGCTTACCGGCGTTGGCAACAAACACTACAACCACTTTGAGCCGGATCAGCACATCCATGACGGCGATCATATCCGCCTGGGCAATCTTGACATGGAATGCGTCGAAACTCCCGGACATACACTAGGTACAATCTCTTTCTTCTGGAACATAACCCAGAATGGGCGCACCCTTCGCGCGGGCATGATGGGCGGTGCCGGTTTCAACACGCTTACTTCCAAGTATATCCACGAACACCAACTGGAAGCTGAAGACAGAAGAGGCTTATACCAGAAAAGCATTCTGCGCTGCCGTCAGGAGCATGTGGATATCTTTGTCGGCAACCATACAGGGCAGAATGACACCTTTGGCAAGCAGAAGCGTATGGAAGCGGGCGACACCGCGGCTTTCCTGCACCCGGAGGATTGGCCGATTTTCCTGGCAAGCCTTCAGAAACAGCTTGATGAAATAAACATCAACGACCCATTATAACACTGCCTGAAGAGTGATCTTCATAAAATCAGAAGATATAAAGCGTGAAATTACTCAGTATTATCTATATGAAACAATTTTTTCATTTCACAGTGATGTTGATGAAATATTCGGGCTAATTGACAGTTCATCCGGGCGGACAACGCAAGGCAGGCAGAGAATCTTCACTCCTGCCTTGACGGCATCGTCCAATGCATCACCGAATTCCGGATGCGTCATGCGGTTTGGCAGCACTTTCGTCACGTGGGGCATGGCGATGACAAACGCGATATAACATTCAAAGCCGTCTTCCACCGCCTTCATCAGCTCATGCAGATGCTTGACGCCGCGTTCCGTCGGCGCATCGGGAAAATATCCGATTCCATCTATTTCAAGCGTGCATCCCTTGACTTCGATGAATATTTTTCTTTGACCGCATTCCAGATAGAAATCCACTCTGGAATTGCCATGGACATATTCAGGCTTCAGCATCGTGATATTTGGAAATACCTGCTGTCCAGACATCAACCACTCTTTCACGACAACATTCGGAACTTGGCTGTCGATGTTGACCCAGCCCAGATTCTTCTTATATACTGAAATCAGATCGTATTTCGTCTTGCGTGACGGGCTGTCAGAAACAGCAAGCATCACATCAGCTTCAGGAAGAAGGAGTTCCTTACAGCGACCAGTATTCTTGACATGGACCGTCTCCATGACGCCATCGATCTCCACATGGGCGACGAAGCGGTTTGGACGGTCGATGAACCTGCCGGAAACGATATATGCGTATTTCATTGTTTCATGCCCTGTTCGGGCAAAAAGATTGAAAACTTTACGGTCTATACGTTAAAATCCGTTGACTTGAAGTTGGAATAGTAGCGGACTTTCTGGACGGTGATTTTGATGACACAGTAGTCCGGATCAGTAACGCCTTTGCTGTAATACTGTTCGTCACCATCCCGCCAGATTCGTTCCTTTGTAGCCGCATCCTCCAGAATCTCAGCGATGCCCGCCAAGCTGACACCTCTGAAAAAACGTCTATCGACAAAGTATATGCTGGTTTTCGGATTGTTTCTCAAGGCATTCACCTTTTCGCTGGAGGTATTGGTCGTAAAATAGAACTCCCGAAGTCCATTCCGTTCACGTGGTTTCAGCATGGCGCGTGTGACAGGGAAACCATTTTTGTCAACATAGCAAAGTTGCGCAATGGAGCATTTGTCAATCAAAGCGCCAATTGTCTTTTGCTGATCACGAATCATTTTTCCTCCAGAGGTTCACGAGAAATATCTTTCATACATCAAATGCAAAATGAAAAGGGGCTGTTGCTTGCCTTTTGAGTTTTTTGCAACAGCCCTTGATATGAGCTACACAAGATAAATAGTTCTTTTATCGTCGCCTGTTTCAAGCATGAGAACTGAAAATGGTTATTTCATTCTTCCCGAATATTCGTCCGTGGATTTGTCAATCTGGGTCTTGAAGAACTTGTTAGCCCCCTCATTGAAGGCGGACGCAAATTGTTTGGTATCCCTGATAAACTGCACGGCAATCAGCTTCAGCTGACGTTTGTGCCAATTGACAACACAATTGGTCGCCCAGGCGCCGCCATGACCGAACCACTGGTCTTCGGTATCGGTCTCCGGCGCCGAAAGACCAAGCGAATAGCCGCCCAGCCCTTTTGGACGCGTCGAGACGGCGAGAATGGATTTGACAGTCTCTTCCTTCAGAATCCTGACGCCATTCTCGCCGACACCGAGATTCATCAGCATCTTGTAGAATTTGAGCTGATCACGAACAGTCGTCCAGAGCCCCGCGCCCGCCGACGGAAATACGCGGTCATCGCCGTAGGGGCGCTGCATCGCCGAATTCTGCTCAACCCATTTGGCCTCTTCGCCAGGCTTGACACTGTAAATCTCAATCTTCTTCGCAAGTTGCGCATCAGTCGGCCAGAAGGTGGTGTCCTTCATCCCAAGCGGATCCAGAACACGCTCTTGCAGGAAGGTTTCCCAACGTTTGCCGGTAACAACTTCAACGACAGCCGCGCCAATGTCGATGCCGACATTGGAATACTGCGCCTTCGTACCCGGCTCAAAGGCAATCGGCTGCGACGCAGCCGTCGCCGCCACGGAACGCAACGGCATTCTGCGGGACCAGCCGCCCATCGCCGTATAGTTCGGGAGTTCGAATCCGAATCCGCCCGTGTGATTCATGACCATTCTCACCGTGAGAACATTCTTCGCCTTGACAAGTGTCTGCACACCATCCTTATTCGACTGCCGGACCCACAGATCCTTGAACTCAGGAAGGTATTTCGA
>JAGCTA010000025.1 GCA_017963875.1 Victivallales bacterium
GCCGCAGAAGAAATCCTCCGCGACTGCACCGAAGGCGTCTGCGACGGCATTCGCGCTGGCATCATCGGCGAAATCGGCACGAGTCGCGAAATCCTTCCAACGGAACGCAAGGCGCTGATCGCCGCCGCAAAAGCACAGGTAAAGTGCGGCTTGGCTGTTCAGGTCCATATTTTCCCCTGGTCCTCCAATGGTCTGGAAGCGACAGACATCCTTATGAAAAACGGAGTGGCGCCTTCGCGCATCGTCATCTGCCATTCGGATGTCGAGCCTGACCGCGACTACATTCTCGCTCTATTGAAGCGTGGAGTCTTTGTTGAACTGGACAATTTCGGCAAGGAATTCACGCCTGCGCCTGGCGGCTTCGCTGCAGGACGGTTCATTTCAGACTTTGAACGGTCGAAACTGGCCGAATGGATCATTCGCGAAGGCTTTGAAAAACAATTGCTGCTTACCAATGACATCTGTCTTAAATGCCTTCTCAAGAAGAACGGCGGCGCTGGATACAGCCATATTTTCCGCGACATCATCCCCATGCTGCAACAACTGGGAATACCTGAAGACATCCTGAAAAAACGCATCTTGCGTGAAAATCCCATCAGGATGCTGACTGGAACTGAACTATGATTATTTAAAAAACATAAAAACTCAACCCAAAGGAAGAAAAGGACGATTCCATGCATTGGCTAGATTGGATTATCATCAGTATCCCGCTTTTGGCGGTGATATTCATCGGACTGAAATCACAGAAATACGTACGCTCCGTTGCGGACTTTCTGGCGGCAAGCCGCGTGGCTGGCCGATATGTCATCTGCGTCGCTGAAGGCGAAGCAGGAATGGGACTCATCACGTTGGTCGCCGTCTGGCAGATTTACTACAGCAGTGGTTTCGCCTACAGTTTCTGGAACTCGTTGACCGCACCACTTGGCCTACTCTTCGGCCTCTTCGGATACTGCACCTACCGTTTCCGTGAAACACGCGCCATGACGATGGGTCAGTTCCTTGAAATGCGCTACAACCGCGCTTTCCGCGTGTTCGCCGCAATTCTCCAATCCATTTCTGGCATTATCAACTACGCAATCTTTCCCGCCGTTGGCGCACGCTGCATCATCTACTTCCTGAACCTCCCGCTCTATTTCTACATCGGTGGATTCAAGTTCTCGACATTTGTCCTGCTGATGCTCCTTTTCCTCTCGGTCGCCGTATGGATTGTCACGATGGGCGGTCAGATCACCATTATGGTGACGGACTGCGTGCAGGGACTCGCCTCGTACCCTTTGTACGCGTTGGTCGTCATTTACCTCATCTATCGCTTCTCGTACTACAATGAAGTCGTCCCAGTCCTGATGGATCGCCCCGAAGGCATGAGCATGCTCAATCCGTATGATGTCGGCAAGATGCGGACATTCAATCTGTTCTACGTCTTCGTTGGTATTTTCTCCTCTATTTTCACCCGTCTGACTTGGAGTGGCAGCCAGGGATACAAGGCTGCGGCACGCAATGCCCATGAGCAGAAGATGGGTTCGCTACTCGGCAGTTGGCGCGGAGGCTTCGCTGGCATGATGTATACGCTCCTTGCCGTCGCAGCCCTGACTTGCATGAAACACGCCGACTTCAAGCCAATCGCCGATAAAGTCAACGTCGAACTGAGTTCCAAGACCGTCGAGGAATTCGCCGCCGACAAGAGATTCGACCCCATCCGCGAGGATCTCAAAACACTGTGGGCCGATGGTACGCAGACAGAACAGGTCCAGAAAAAACTGACTGAAGCGATGCAGGATGAAAAGAGCATCTTCGCTTCCGCAGTCAAAGACGCTAAGTACGACTACGACCCATCCAAGCCCCTCGACAAGAAACTCGCCGTCCCCGCGACACGCGCCATGGTAGGCACCATCGACACGAAAGTCGCCCAGAGCATGGGCGCCATTACCAACCAGATGACTGTCCCCGTCGCACTGCGCGAAGTCCTTCCTATCGGCATTACTGGCGCTTTGTGCGCGCTTATGCTATTCCTGATGCTCTCCACGGACACGACCTATCTGCACTCCTGGGGCAGTATTCTGGCACAGGATATCATCCTGCCTTTCCGCAAGAAGCCGTTTACCCCAAAACAGCAGTTGCTTTTGTTGCGCGTTCTGATCATCAGCGTCGCGGTCTTCTCGTTCTTCTTCTCCATTTATTTCACGCAGGTCGATTATGTCGTGATGTTCCAGCAGATCACAGGTGCCATCTGGATGGGCGGTGCTGGTCCTGTCATTACCTTCGGTCTTTACTGGAAACGCGGAACCACCGCAGGTGCTTTCACATCGCTGATTGTCGGCTCGTCACTGTCCGTCGGCGGAATGCTTGGCCAGCAGTATTGGACGGATGGACTCTATGACTTCCTCGTCAGGCACAACCTCGCTGAACCGATTGGACGAGTCCTCAGCGCCATCTCCAACTTCTTCCAGATCGGAAACATCGAACTCCTCCATTGGGAAATGACGCCCAATAAATTCCCAATCAACTCACAGGAACTGCTGTTCATCTCTTTGACAAGCGCCATTGTCCTCTACGTCGGCGTGTCACTCCTGACCAGCCGCAAGCCATTCAACATGGATAAACTGCTTCACCGCGGCGCATACGCAGATGCCGATGCACCCAAGAAACTTCCGTGGTCTTGGCATACCGTCTATAACAAACTCATCGGCATCGATGGAAACTACACAAAGGGCGACAAGATTCTCGCTTGGTCGGTGTTCATCTGGTCCTTCGGATGGTCATTCTGCTGCGTATTCCTCGGCATTGTGACATGGAACGCCATCCATCCATGGCCCGTGGCATGGTGGGGACACAAGTTCCTCATCACCACAGTCATCATCCCTGGCATCATCGCCATCATCTCGACCGTCTGGTTCTCCATCGGCGGTGTCCGTGATCTCAGAAGACTGTTCAGGGACCTCGCAAAGAAACAGGACGACTTCTCAGACGACGGACGTGTTGACCATTCCGATGACGACCAGCCTGAAAAACAGGCCGAACCTCAGCAGGAAGCCAAGGCTTGACAGACGCTGACTTCCCGATAGGCTAGCCATCCATCCCCTGCCAACGATTTCGTTTGCAGGGGATTTTTCGTAGGCATGTGGATTCTTCGCGGATATTTTCATGATTTTTCTTTTAATTATATATTGACAGAACGCCTATTAGGTTGTAATATTGTCAATTGGCGTAATGGTCTTTTCGTCTCTTAGGAGCGGATAAAGGCGTATTATTTCCATATCACTTTATCCTTTAGCAAGTTAACATATATCACTACTCGGAGAGCATCTTGTGATTTCTTCTGATGATTACATTGTCGAAATGCTTTTGTCCCAGGGAATGGTGACAGAGGAACAAGTGGAGCAGGCAAAAGAGCGTGCACAAAGCGACAACGACAGTTCAACGCTTGACTGCCTGTATGAACTGAATTGCGTCACCGAACAGGACGTCGTCGCCATGCTGGGCTCGGAATACGGCATGGACACGTATGATTTCGACAAGGCGAAAACAAGAATCCCTGCCGAAATCATCCAGCAGATGCCTGGTGACATCGCAAAGCGCTACCGCATGGTTCCGATTTCCCTGAACAACGGCATTCTGCGCGTCGCGCTCTCGGACCCCACCGACCTGGAATCCATCGATTCCGTCCGATATCTGCTGAAAATGGAAATCGAGGGCGTCATCGCATCCCGTCAGCAAATCGATTCCGCCATCAACACCTACTACAACAGCATGGACTCGGATGTCTCCAACATGCTGGAAGACATGACGGAAGCCACGACTGATCTTACCATCGGGACAACGCAGGACACCACGATGGATTCAAAGGAGCAGAAGAACGATGAGGATTCAGCGCCAATTATCCGACTGGTCTCCCTCATCATCCTTGAAGCATTCCGTACCCGCGCCTCCGATATCCACATGGAGCCGCTGGAGAAGCGCTTCCGCATCCGCTATCGCATCGACGGCGTGCTCAATGAAGTCCAAAGCCCGCCGAAATACATGCAGAACCAGGTCATTTCACGCCTGAAACTCCAGGCTGGAATGGATCTGTCCGAACACCGAATCCCTCAGGACGGACGTATCCGCATCACCGCCCTCGGCCGTGAACTGGACTTGCGTGTATCATCAATCCCGACCACAAACGGCGAATCCATCGTCATGCGTATTCTTGATAAAAGCGGCGTCATGCTTGGAATTTCTGAATTGGGATTCTTCGACGACGACCAGGCGACCATTGAGCGCATCATCCACTTCCCCGACGGAATCTTCCTTGTGACTGGGCCGACGGGTTCTGGCAAAACCACGTCACTGTATTCATTCCTTCACGCCCTTAACCAACCGACACGTAAAATCATCACTGCCGAAGACCCTGTCGAGTACGAATTGTCAGGTATCAATCAAGTCCAGATTGTTTCGGAAATCGGATTGACCTTCGCCGCATCACTTCGAGCCATGCTTCGTCAGGCGCCAAATATCATCATGGTCGGTGAAATCCGTGACTCCGAAACAGGCGAAATCGCCATCAACGCCGCACTTACTGGACACTTGGTTTTCAGTACGCTGCACACGAATGACGCTCCGTCCGCAGTCACACGACTTATCGATATGGGTATCAAGCCCTTCCTTGTCGCATCATCCCTCCGTGCCGTCATGGCTCAACGACTGACGCGACGCATCTGCAAGAACTGCGCGGAGCCATACGAACCGACAGACGCCGACCTAGACCGACTCAAACTCACCCGCGCGGATATCGAAGGTCTGCAATTCCATAAAGGCAAAGGCTGCCCAGACTGCAAGAAAGGCTATCGCGGCCGTCTTGGAGTCTATGAAATGTTCATCCTTGACGAAAGCATTGAACGCCTTATCTATGAAATGGTCGATTCGGGCGTCATCCGCAAACGCGCCCAGGAACTCGGCATGAGGACATTGCGCGAAGACGCATTCCGCAAGGCGGCAGCAGGCTTGACGACATTGCAGGAGGTCCTGCGCCTGACTGTCGATGAACAAGGCTAAGGACAGGGGACGGATTCTAATAAAAACTAAAAAAGGTTACAAGATAACGGGAATGGCGAATCATGGAATATGAAGACAACAATACAATGGCCGATGAAGTCGATGCCGATATCAGCGTTATCTGGCATCTGCTGCTAGACAAGGGCAAGGCCACCGAGGCACAACTCCAGGACGCGCTGGAGGAAAGCCAGATGATGAACCGCCCCTTTGTCAAGACGGTCTATAACTGGGATATCATCACTGAACAGGAACTTCTGGAACTCATTGCCGAAGACATGGGAACGGAAGTCTTCGCCTTCAACAAAGAAGAACCAGAAGAGGCTCTGATAAAGTTAGTTCCGCCTGACACGGCACGCTTCTACGGTATCATCCCTGTCAGAGTCGATCCTGACGGAAACCTCACCGTCGTTGCTCGCGATCCACTCAACCACAATCTCATGGATGAATTGCCTTTCGCGCTCAACTGCGAAGTCACCGTACTCGTCGGTTTCCCTGACGAAATTGATGAAATGATGGACAAGGTCTACCCCGAGGCAAGTGAAAACATGGATTCAATCCTTGGTGAACTTGCGGCGGGACGTACCACCACTGAAATCGACGAATCCGACGCCATCGCACTTGAAAAAGCCGCCAATGAAGCCCCAATCGTCCGATCTGTCAACCTCATTCTCCAGCAGGCAATCAAAGATAAAGCGAGTGATATCCATTTCGAGCCATTCGCCGATGAATTCCGTATCCGTTACCGTATCGATGGTGCGTTGTTCGAAATGGCACCTCCGCCAAAGCACTTGGCGGTTCCAGTCATTTCACGTATCAAGGTCATGAGCGGACTCAACATCGCAGAACGGCGTGTCCCGCAGGATGGCCGTATTGAACTGCGCGTCAACAAAAAACCTGTTGATATCCGTGTATCTTCCCTGCCAACGCGATATGGCGAGAGCGTGGTTCTCCGTATTCTTGACCGAGGCGTTGTCAACTTGGATTTGGACTGCCTGGGCATGACACCGCAGATGGTGCATTCAATCCGAGGCCTCATTAGCCGCCCGAATGGCATCTTCGTCGTCACTGGCCCTACGGGTTCTGGCAAAACCACCACGCTGTATTCGGGACTGAAGGAAATCAATACGATCGAAGACAAACTTCTGACCGCTGAAGACCCTGTCGAATATGAAATCGAAGGCATCATGCAGGTGCCAGTCAAAGAGTCCGTCGGAATGACATTCGCCAAGGCGCTCCGTGCATTCCTGCGACAGGACCCCGACCGAATCATGATCGGTGAGATCCGAGACGTTGAAACCGCTGGCATGGCCATCCAGGCGTCCCTGACTGGACACTTGGTGCTCTCCACCCTGCACACCAATGACGCCGCTGGTGCCGTGACACGACTGATCGATATGGTCATCGAGCCGTTCCTCATCGCTTCGACCATGGCAGGCGTGCTTGCGCAACGACTGATACGCCGTGTCTGCACAAACTGCCGTGAATACTATGACCCCACGGACCTGGAACTGAAGCAACTCGGCATCACGCGGGAATTCCTCGCAGGACGGAAATTCTCTAAGGGACGCGGATGCGAAATCTGCAACAACACGGGCTACAAGCGCCGTGTCGGCATTTTCGAACTGCTCCCAGTGACTTCCGAAATCCAATCGCTTATCAACCAGCGTGCTCCAACACAGGACATCAAGGCAAAAGCCGTCGAACAAGGAATGAAAACCATGCGCGAAGACGGCATCAACCAGATCCTCGAAGGTGTGACAACCGTAACCGAGGTGCTTCAATACACCATCTTCTAATAACACTTTGTTCCCCATGTAAGCGGTAATTGAATAGGTCAAGGAGACTGTGCAAAGCCCCGAAGGGGGCAAATATCAGTAACCTCAGGTTGAGTGAGACGAAATCTGAGGATGCCGACCTAAAACGAATCCGACCTTGCAAGAGGTCGAACCTAATCCTCATGGGAAATTGAGCATCTGATAAACGTCAAATCAAAACAACAGGAGTGACAACATCATGGGCCGGCTTGAAATGGGCGACCTTCTTGACTTGGTTCTTGAAGAGGGCGCCAGTGACCTTCATATACCATGCTATTCACCGCCAGTGCTACGCCTTCATGGAGAAATGACCCCTCTGGATGTAGAACCCATGGGGCCAGACGATACAGAATACCTCATGAAGTCCATCACGTCAGAGGCAAACCAGCAGAAACTACAGCAGGATGGAAGCGTTGACTTCGGTTTCGCATTCGGCGACAGGGCGCGTTTCCGTGTATCCGTCTTCAAGGCAAAGGGCTGCATCGGAATGGTTTTGCGTACCATCCCGAACGGCCTGCTCACCATGGAGCAACTCGGATTGCCGAACTCCGTTAAGGACGTCCTATTCAAGCCCCGTGGCCTTATTCTGGTCACTGGACCAACGGGATCTGGCAAATCCACGACACTCGCTTCGATGATCGACTTGATCAACACGCAGAAGGCCGACCACATCATCACCATCGAAGACCCGATCGAATTCTACCACAAGCACAAGAAAAGCGTCGTCACTCAGCGTGAAGTCCATTCCGACGTCCCGTCATTCGCTGAAGCCATTCGACGCGCCCTCCGCCAAGACCCCGACAGCATTCTGGTTGGAGAAATGCGTGACCTTGAAACCATCGGCGCCGCCATTACGGCCGCTGAAACTGGTCACTTGGTCTTTGGTACATTGCACACGACTGGTGCGGCTGAAACCGTTGACCGTATCATCGACTCCTTCCCGACTACGCAGCAGGCACAGGTTCGTACGCAGTTGGCGTCCTGTCTCGTCTGCGTCATCTCGCAGGTGCTCCTGAAGCGCATTGACAAGCGCGGCCGTGTCGCCGCTTTTGAAATCATGGTCAACACACCTTCCATTGCGTCGCTGATCCGTGATGGAAAGACATTCCGAATCACTTCGGATATCCAGACAGGTGCCAAGTACGGCATGAATACTTTGGACGCCCATCTTCTTCAGTTGTACAATGAAGGGAAAATCAACTATGGCGACCTCATCACCAAGGCGAAAGATCCCGAAGGACTCATACAGCGCCTGAAGATGGAATACCAGAATAAAACGAACTGACATTTTCCAGCATCCTTGTCAACAAAAGGACAAAATGTTAACTCCAGGAGAAAACAATGGCCAAATTCCAATATGTGGCAATTGACAACGGTGGTAAAGAGAAAAAGGGAACCATCGAGGCCGAAACCGAGCAAGAGGCCGTAGGTAAACTAAAACAACAGCAACTCTTCCCGACAAGCCTTGTCCAGGCGAAATCCAGCCAGAACAAGGCGGGAAGCGCTGCAAAGGCCAAGGGCGGCGGCATGGGCTTGGGTGCCCCGAAAATCCGCAAGAAGGCCTTGACGACCATGACACGGCAGTTGGCAACGCTGCTGGAGGCAGGTCTGCCACTCGTCCGCGCCATCCGAACGCTTGAACGTCAGGCAAAAGGTGTTGATCCGGCCCTTAACAAGGTCATGCACGACTTGGCAGACCAGGTCGAAGGCGGCGCGACGTTTTCCGAGGCTCTCGGCTCCCACCCGAAGTCATTCAACAAACTGTATGTCAGCATGGTTCGTGCAGGTGAGGCTTCTGGTGCCATGGAAATCGTTCTGACGCGTCTGGCTGAATTCATGGAAAAAGCCGCTCGAATCGCAGGTAAAGTCAAATCCGCCATGGTCTATCCTATTTCGGTTCTCTGTATCGCAGGTGCCATCACCGCTGGTTTGATGATTTTCATCGTCCCGAAATTTGAAAAAATGTTTGCTGAAATGCTTCCTGGCGAACCGTTGCCCGAACTGACGGAACTGGTCGTCAATATCAGCCGAATCATGGCCGAGCACGCGCTGGCGGTGTTCTGCGGCCTCGTCGTGTTCGTCATCTGCTTTAAGATAGCCTTGAAGACAAAGATTGGGAGGTTGGCGTTCGATACGGCATCGCTAAAATTACCGCCATTCAACGGGCTTGTGGTGAAAAACGCCTCGGCCCGCTTCTGTCGTACCCTTGGAACGCTGATGGCCTCTGGTGTCGCCATTCTGCAAGCGCTGATGATTGTCAAGGATACTTCTGGCAATGAACTTGTCGCCCGCGCCATTCAAAACGTCCATGACGCTGTCAAGGAAGGTGAAGGCATGACAAAGCCCCTTGAGAAATCAGGCGTGTTTCCGCTGATGCTTTGTTCCATGGTTGAAGTCGGTGAGGAAACTGGTGCTTTGCCCGACATGCTCAATCGTGTCGCTAACGTGTATGAAGAAGAAGTTGACCGTGCAGTCGAAGGTCTGACGGCTTTGATCGAGCCTATCATGATCTGCTTCCTGGCTGTCGTCGTCGGTGGCATCGTCGTCGCCATGTTTGCGCCGCTCGTCAAGATGATTGATAAACTGGGTGGTTGATCCAGAAAATCCCGCTCATTCGCCTCCTCTCGATGTCCGTCATTGGGAGGAGGTTATTTGTATCAGTGGCGATATTAAATCAAGAGGAAGTCTATTCATGAATTCTCTCAACAACTGGCGGGCGTTCATCAGCCCCAGAGTCGATGAGGCATCCGCTCAAAATCTGGCCGCTCCATTGCCCGAATCCCTTTCTCTGACAGGAGAAACAATTGCTGGCCGTGATTTTTCGACGCCTGAGTGTCAGATTGATCTGGATGCCCTGGCACTTCCAGGAGAGGCATTCGCCGTCGAATCGGTCGCCATTGTCGCCACTGTAGTTCATTGCAAGGAAGCGCGCCATGTACGTCTTGGCTTTGGAACGGACTGGTGGATTTCGGTTTTTGTCAATGGCGTCCAAATTGGCACGACATTTCCTGCGGGCAACGTCGTCGCCAGTTTTTCATGTTGGGATCATATATACGAAGCAGACTTCCAGGCTGGTGACAATGTGATTTCATGTCTTGTGAAGCGTGGTGCAGGCGGCTGGCTTTTTGCCGCTGCGGAATTGCCTGACATGCCGATGCGCTTGAGTCCAGGGTTATTCCAGCGAATCTATCTGGACAGCCCTGAACGCCTAACATGTCCTCCTTACCTTCAGCCATGGGAAAAAGGCCTGTCGCTCTGCGTAAAACTCAACAATCCAGGTACAGCAGTATTGGATTGGCGTGAAAAAGGTTCCAACGAATGGAAGCGTATGGAGCCAGCACTTGAATCTTGGCAAGTCCCCGTGGGAATCTTTCACCGTTTTATACTTACAGACCTCCGTCCAGGAGCCTCATACGAATGCCGTGTAACCACCATGGATGATTTCATGCGCAATCCCGTGGAAGAGCCTCCGATGACATTCCGCCTGCCTGGCGGCACCGACGGCCATTCCATCTACCTCACCGCAGACCTTCAGTTGCCTGAGTATAAACGCAGGCCAATCATCAGACGGTTGTTTCAGTCATCCGAAGCCCAGCGGGCAGACTTGTTCTGCACCTTGGGCGACATGGATAACAGCAGTCAAGATATCTGTCACAGTTATTTCGACATTGTCCTTGACGAGATGCTTCAGCCGCGTCCGCAGGCACCGATCTGGCTGCCCATTCGAGGCAACCACGAAATGACCAGAGGCGAGTCTTCCCAGTGGGAACATTTTTTCGGCTCCACTTTCTTCCTTTTCCGCTATGGCGACACGGCATATCTTGCACTGGATACCGCAGAAGAGCGCATTCCGCCTGATGATTCCACTTTCTATAGCAGACGCACACGGCTCAATGCTCTTTTCCCAGCGCAAAGGGAATGGATTCAAAAGGCGATTTCATCGCCTGAATTCACAACGGCGCGCCATCATATTGTTTTGAGCCATGGCACGCCTTTCATCCAGGATGCCATTTCTCGCGAACAGCCCTATCCATTTATGGCACGAAACCTTGAAACACTGGTTGGCGATTTCTTCTATGGTCCAGACGCTCCAGTAAAGCCTGATTTATGGCTGTGTGGCCACACGCACAGATATGTCCGATTCGACCCGCATTCACAGACAATGGCTGCCTTCCCAGGCTATAGCCACTATCTTGCTGATGAAGAGAAAGACCGTTATCAGTTCCCAATCATCGTCCTTGACGGCACGGGCGGCATCGGCCCCAAGGAAGGCTGCGGCGTTCTTCTTGACATTTCAGAAAAATCCATCGACTGTACAGTACGCGAGCCCGACGGTACGCTTATCGACCATCTGGCAATCTCCAAGGACGGATCAATAGACGTTCTGGATACCGTTTTGCCATGATGCCTTCATGTATTGACAAAATTTTATCCAATGGCTTGCAATAAACGTTGCCTACATTATAGTAAAGGTGTTTTTGGAATTTATCGGGGCGTGGCTCAGTCTGGCTAGAGCGCTGCGTTCGGGACGCAGAGGCCGGAGGTTCAAATCCTCTCGCCCCGACCATTTTATACTCAAAAGCCCATCAATAGTTTTCAGTTGATGGGCTTTTTTATTTGCCCACCTGAGATACACAACGACTGTTTTTTCCACAAGACCAAAAAAACTATTTTTTTAATCGTAATTTCCTGCTCAAATATAGGAAAGTTACTATCCTGCATTATATTAATTCAATCCACTCCAAAAGAAAAAAGCAGGAAAGGCAAAACATGAAAATCTCAACCAAAGGCAGATATGGTCTGCGAATCCTTATTGATCTCGCCACACATGATGCACAGAAGCCACGACTGGTGCGCGACATCGCACAGTCACAGGAAATCTCCGAAAAGTACATCAGCCGCCTCATCGTCGATTTACGCCGAGCACGACTGGTACGTTCAGTCCGAGGCATGAAAGGCGGTTTCTTCC
>JAGCTA010000196.1 GCA_017963875.1 Victivallales bacterium
ACGTACCACCACCGAGGTCGTACACTGCGATTTTCTCATCCTTTTTCTTATCCATACCGTATGCAAGGGACGCAGCCGTCGGTTCATTGATGATTCGTTTCACATCAAGGCCTGCGATACGTCCTGCATCCTTTGTCGCCTGACGCTGACTGTCGTTGAAATAGGCTGGGACGGTAATGACGGCTTCGGTAATCTTGTCATTAAGATAAGCCTCTGCGTCTGTCTTCAATTTCTGAAGAATCATAGCCGAGATTTCCTGCGGGCTATACGTCTTGTCGCCAACCTGGACATGCGCGTCGCCATTCTTCGCCTCGACAATTTTATAAGGCAGTAGTTTAGCCTCGTCGCGCATTTCTGAATACTTGCGCCCCATAAGACGCTTGATGGAGAAAATGGTCTGCGTCGGATTGGTGACTGCCTGACGTTTTGCCAGCGTACCAACCAGCCGTTCACCTGTTTTGGTGAATGCGACAACAGATGGAGTCGTGCGGTTGCCTTCCGCATTCGGAATCACCGTCGCCTCGCCATTTTCCATGACTGCCATACAACTGTTCGTTGTACCAAGATCAATGCCTAGAACTTTTCCCATAATCGTTACTCCTTTTTATTTTATATAGTTTTTGTATGATTTTTCAATCTTTTTTATTCGCACATACAACACATAGCAAGGAGTATGCCAAAAATGTTTTTTGGCGTAATTTTGTTGTTTTTTTCATTTTTAATGGTTCATTGCCTAATGAGACTGTCACATTTTGGCACAACTGTGACATTTTGTCATACCCTGACCTTTACCATGGCACAGCCATCAGTCCCCCTCCCCCATAAAAAAAAAGTGCTACAAAAATGTGTGAGACATCCTTGCGGCACTTGCGTGATAATTGCTATACCTATCTGTTTTATTTCATCTCTAGTTCAGTAAACGTCGAAATGACATGCGGCGTGCAGTCGTTCCAGAACCCTGGGGTTGCCTTCTTGCCGTCATCATTGGAATAGCGGAGGAACGTCGTCAGAATATTTTTAGGCTTTTCCTTGTAGCCGAGAGTCGAGTATGGAATGGTCACCAGAGCGCTCCAAGACCTGTCGAATTTCTTGATCTGGAGATCGAAGGAGCCATTCCATTCCTTGTCGCCGTTCATTGAGTCATAGATACTTCCGAAAGACGTGAATACAATCTGATAGACGGCATTCTTGCCGTTCTTGTCCAGTCCTGTAAGGAAGAGTTCGCATTTTTCGTTTATCTGATACCACGAATCCCTCGGGGCGTCTTTGCGTGGCTTGGGATCTTTTTTGATACGTGGGGCATCACATTTGAATCCAATGTAGAAATTGGCGTCATCATGGAGTACCCTGACCTCCGTGCGGTATTTTTGTTGCTGTCCATTGTCGATAAGGAAGTTGTCGGTCATCTCGGTTTTTCCCCAAGGCTCGGCCTTGAAACCTGGATCGAATGGTGGAGGTGCGCTGACGAATTTGGAGGAAAAAGGAACGATATTGGCTGGTTTAACTGATTCTTCAACGCATTTTGCCAGTCGTTCAAGCATGATTTTGCCTTTGGGGCGATCAACGGCGGCTTGTGCTCGGGCGATGGCTGCCTTGCAGGCATCGCCCAGTTTGGGGCGAACGACATAGTATTGCCAGTTCCCTCTAGGCTTGTCGTTCCATTTGGAAACACCTGGGAGCGTGTTCCAACTTTTCTCAACGATGGAATAGAATTCCGCGACATCCTTTGCCGCAGCGCCATAGACTCGCTCCAGGAACTCGCTGCGCAACGCATTGACATCCTGGCGTGGATTCCATACCAATTGTGCGAGAATCCAGAAGTACATTGAATTGACATCCCATGAATCGGATTTGACACCTCGCATATCGGAGTACATTTCCGTGTAGGTCCGTATGACGCCATGGTCGAGACAATACCTCAAATCCTCCGCCGCCACAGTGTCAATCGGGCGCGGGAACGGCCTGCACAAGCCATAATAATCACGCCATGTGATATTCTTCGTCAACTTCAGCCAATCATCGAGCATCGTCTTGACCTTTTGGTTTCCTGATGCTGTGATTCCAAGTTTCGAGTTTTTATAGATTGGGCAGTAGCAGACATGGATATTGTCCTCGACTGCGCATTTTGGAGGGATTTCAGTAAAGAAATAAGCGTATGTGAAGACGCCCTTGCCGCATGTCTCCTTCACGTGCTTGGCGATAACATTCAGCCAGAGGTAGAATTGCGTCGAGCGGAAGGTCTTGTCATCAGACATGAGGAGCGTGCCATCCGCAAGTAGAATGGGCTTCAGACACTCATCGCATTCGCACAGTTCGTAGTTGTCCTCGATGAGGACTCGGTACATGTCAAACGTCGGATGGTTCTTGATGTGCTCGTCCAGTTCCTTGAGGAAGGCCTGGGTCATCTGGGGATTCGTGAAGCAAAGTTGCGTACTATGCCTTGCGTCACTTGGCTTCATACGACGGCCATTCCTCAGAGAATAATATTCTGGATGGTCGGCATAATACTTCTCCTCACGCATGTAGAGACCGCAGAGATTGTGGCCGCCGCCATACTCCGAGACCAGCCCCTTGGCCGCGCATTCATCAGCGTGCCCCATACTGAATGACGTCCAGTTGCTGCCATTGGCGATCTGCCAGTTTTCCATATCCATATCCAGACCAGAATGCCATCCCCTGACAACCATCGTCGGGACATCCAGATAATCCGTATGCAGAAAAACCACGTTGGAAGACGGCGTGAAGCATGTTCCAAAAACTGGATTCGGGCGCGCCCAAATGATATCGGTATTGCGGTACAGCAATCTGTAAACGCCATTCAGAACACCCTTGGGGCGACTTCCAAACAACGTCACGGCATTTCCTCTTGTACGGACAGCATAGCCGTCGTTTTCCTTTAAGGCCTGGAGGTCATCGGGATATCCATCGGGATTGACTGCCAACAGCAATTGGTTATCCGCATTGCCAGGCGTTGACACAATAGGCAGCACGGCACCTGAAATCTCCTTAATCCACTTCTGGAACTCCTTGCCCGCATACTGGACAACCTGATCCGCCCCTTCAGCAATGACAATCTCCGCGACGGGCTTGCCATCCTCGACCAAACGAATCGCCCCATGAACATTGAAACCTGCAAGTAAAAACAACGTACAAAAAGCCAAAATCAATCCGTGTCTCATGTTTCCCTCTTTTGTTGAAAACGCCCATATCATAAGGAAAAAACTATTCCTCTTCCGTGTCCATCTCCTTTTCGCTGGACCTTGATTTGAACACAAGGAACATGCAAATGGCAACAGGGATGGACAAAATGTAGCCTACTCCGACAACGGCCATCGTCGGCCACGGGCAGGCGACAATGCCCACAAGCAACGCAAGAAGCACAATGCCCAAAATCGAACGCATGTTCTTGTTCAAATGCAGATGCTTGAGGCAGAATGTCGGCACGCGGCTGGCCATCATGATTCCTGCAAAGACCATGAATGCAGACACAAATAGCGGATTGCGGCAACACTCAAGCCTCCCGCCTGTCGCCAGCCATAAAATCAACGGATACAGCGCCAGTCCGCCACCTGATGGCGCAGGCACTCCCATGAAGAAATGTTTCCAGTAATCTGGTTGCTTCACATCGAGCATACTGTTGAACCGCGCAAGTCTCGCGGCACAGCAACACGCAAGGAACAATGTCACTGCCCATGGAACACCGCGTAAATCAAGAGGCCATACAGCATTTGTCTTGCAAATGACCTCGGCGGGTTTCATTGCCCAAAGATACATCAGCACGCCTGGAGCGACGCCGAAACTGACAAAATCCGAAAGAGAATCCAGTTCCGCGCCAAAACGCGACGAGACACCAAGCATTCGCGCGACTTTGCCGTCAAGGAAATCGAAGATGCACGAAAGAAGTATGAATCGAACCCCCATCTCCCATTTGCCGTCCAACGCCATTTTTATGCATGAGACGCCACAGACCAAAGCCAGCATCGTCACTGCGTTCGGAATTATTGGTTTGAATTTATTGTCAGCCATCGTATTCCTGCTCTTCAAGTTTCTGTTTATTTCATTTTAGCCAAAACGGTTTCGCCCGCATTGGCAATCTGCCCTAGCAAAATGGACGGCTCGACTCCTGGCGGCAGAAAGACATCCAGCCGTGAGCCGAATCGAATCATGCCAAACACACCCCCCATCTCAACCTTGTCGCCAATCTTCAAAGGACAATAGATACGCCTGGCGACCAATCCCGCTATCTGGACGACACCGATGCGGACGCCATTTGCTAGTTCAATTCCAATCAGTTGCCGTTCATTGTCTTCGCTGTCCTTGTCCTGGACAGAAACGAATTTTCCCTTGACATATTTTAGTGCGACGACTTTTCCGCTCACAGGCGAGCGATTGACATGGACAGAGAAAACGCTCATGAAAATGCTGACCCTGATGCGTTTTTCATTGCCGAGGCCAAGGTCTTCAGGCGGAACCATCTCTATGATGTTACTGACAATGCCGTCGGCAGGCGCGAGTATCAGCGATGCGTCTTTTGGAGACACGCGAGTCGGATTTCTGAAAAAATAGAATGAAAAGACGAGAAACAGCACGCCGATATGCGCAATGATTATTCCAAGCGGCCAGCAGACAAACCATCCGAGCCACAAAACCAACTGGGAAAACAACAAAAATTCACAAATAAGTATATTCATCCCCTGAGGATGAATCTTGGGTAACAAATAACGTTTCCAAGACAAATCGACTTTCTTTAAATCATCAGGCGTTGGGAATTTATATGGCATGGCAATATTTGGAAATTGACGTTCTGGAAGTAAGAGATTACTGTTCTAAATACAGTATTCAACCATATTCTA
>JAGCTA010000197.1 GCA_017963875.1 Victivallales bacterium
GAATCGGTAATCATGCTGTTTTCACCGCCCATGATGCCAACCAGCGCGACACCTCGATCGCGGTCGGCGATGAGCAGATTGGCGGATGTCAGTTTTGCCTTTGTGCCGTCCAGCACGGTGATTTCCTCGCCGTCTGCGGCTCTGCGGACGATCATCTGATGTCCAGCGATGGTCGAGAGGTCAAAAGCATGAAGCGGATTGCCGAATTCCAGCATGACGTAGTTTGTGATGTCAACTACATTGTTAATAGAGCGCAGTCCAACGGCTTCCAGTTCCTTGACCATCCAATCGGGGCTTGGACCGATCTTCACGTCAGTGAAGACCCGTGCAATGTAACGCGGGCAGAGATCGGGAGCCAGGACCTCCACTGAAGCCATGTCCGCGACATTTGCGTCTTGATTGATTGTGATTTCAGGCTTCGGCAGACAAAGTTCGCCACGTGTCTGCGCGGCGATTTCTCGTGCGATTCCAATGTGTGAATTCCAGTCGGGGCGGTTTGGAGTAACTTCCCAGTCAATCACCGTATCGCCCGAGACAAGTTGCTCAAACGGCGTGCCAGGAACCGCATTGTCATCAAGAATCATGATGCCGTTATGGTCATTGCTCAATCCGAGTTCACGTGCGGAACAGAGCATGCCGTAAGACTCAACGCCGCGCAACTTGGCCTTTTTGATTTTGAATTCTCCGAAATCCGTTCCGATAGTTGCGCATGGAGCCTTTTTTCCAGCGTCACAGTTCGGTGCGCCGCACACGATCTGCACAGGTTCAGCCTCGCCGATGTTCACTTTGCAGACGCTCATGTGGTCGCTGTTCGGGTGAGGTTCGCGGCTCAGAATCTCTCCAACGACGACTCCTTTGGGTATGGAGCCAATTTGCTCGATTCCTTCCACTTCCAGCCCTGCCCCCGTCAGACGAGATGCGAGTTCACGTGCTTCCCAAGGAATATCAACGTACGATTTCAGCCAATTGATTGATGTTTTCATTGTTGTTCTTCTGGAATTTCAATATCGTCTTTTCTAGAACCGCATTTGCGGAAATAAACTCGAAAATTATATAATGTAATCCAAATATCTACAATTCCTAACAGAAACATGAAGTTTTTTTGTTTTTGATTATTCACAAGTGAATTGTAAAAAGACGTTTGGGAGATATATTCGATGGAGGTGTAAATTAATAAGCATTCGTCTAATACGTATCGAATAACATTCAGACAAAAAAACAAGGGAAAAACAATGAGTGAATACAGAGTTGGAATTGTCGGTTGTGGTGGAATCTCACGCTGGGCGCACGCCCCATTCTACCAAAACGACAAACGTATCCGCATCATGGCGGTTTGCGACATCCTTCCAGACCGTGTCAAAAAATTCCGTGATGATTTCTATCCTGATGCCGATATCTATACGGACTATCACAAGTTACTTGAACGCAATGATATCGACTGCATTGACATCTGTACTCCGAACTATCTCCATTCAGAAGTTGCCATTGCCGCATTTGCGGCGGGAAAGCATGTCTTCTGCGAAAAACCCGACGCCGTGTCCCCAGAACTCGCCATTGCCATGAAGGAAGCCGCTGATAAAGCGGGAAAACTCCTGATGGTCATGCGCAACAACCGTTTCATGGACATCTCGCAGTACATGAAACAGTATATCGCCGATGGTCAAATGGGCGAAATCTACGCTGGTCGTTGCGGCTGGCAACGTAGACGAGGCATCCCTGGCAAAGGCGGATGGTTCACGACAAAGGCGCAGTCGGGCGGCGGGCCGCTCATCGATCTCGGTGTCCACATGATTGACCTGGCAATCTGGCTCATGGGCAACCCGCGCCCCGTCGCCGTCTCAGGCGCGACCTACTGCAAGTTCGCCAACACAGACTCGTCCGATTCAGTCAACAGCCAATTCGGCGACGCAAAGGCAGACGGCACGTTCGATGTCGAGGATTTGGCCATGGGCATGATCCGCTTCAACAACGGTGCAACCCTCCAGATTGAATTCAGTTGGGCTTCAAACGTCAAGGCGGAGCATCGTTTCGTGGAACTGCGCGGAACAAAGGCTGGTATGACTTGGATGGACGGGACATCCCTAGAAATTTACTCCGAAGACCGTGGCGTCCTGACAAACACGGATCTCACTGGTTCGTTGAAAGGCGACGGCCATGTCCGCAATCTTGCTCATTTCTTCAATGTGCTCGATGGCAAGGAAGAACCGTGCTACAAGCCTCAACAAGGTATTGACATGATTAAGATTCTCGACGCAATCTACAAATCCGCCCAGACGGGACGTGAAGTCGTGTTGTAGTCGAATTCAATCACGACAAGTTTTTCCTGCTGTTCATCGGCAGTTTTTAATGTGTTGATTCACTTTCAAGGAATTGATTTATGGCAAAACGCAAACCTTCACAAGATGATTTTGACTTGTTTGGAGACGCTCCTTCGACCTCTCGCAGAAAACACATCGCTGCACCCCTTGGGCCAGCGGTCCAAGGAGGACCATCGGGTCCTGCGATGAAAGGCGGGCCATCGGGACCTGCGATGCAAGGCGGGCCATCGGGACCTGCGATGCAAGGCGGACCATCAGGACCTGCGATGAAAGGCGGGCCATCGGGACCTGCATTTGCTGGTTCTCAAAAGGCTACGTGCAAAAAGGCAACTGCAACGAAGACACGCAAACGCTCCGTGGACGATGATACATTCAAATCATTGTTCTGAGCCCGTCATTTTTCCCCTTTGATTGTTCGGGAATAGCACCATTTGTCAAAGACTCCATGCCACCCGCCAGGGGCAAAAATCAGCAAGTGGCTGGTGCAAAATCACAATACCATCATTTTCAATAGTCACTAGTAGCGTTGGCGTCCCCGCTATTATTTCTGAATGAAGCCTTATGGGACAAATGGGACAAATGGGACAATTGGGGCAATTGGGGTAATTGGGGTAATTGGGGTAATTGGGGTAATTGGGACGAATGGCGCAATTGGAGCAATTGGAATCTATGGAATCTTGGAACACCATGGGACACGTTTCAACTTTGTCCCATCTGTCTCAATGGTTCCATTCGTCCCATTACTGTTAGGAGCATTAGTCACTGCCATACATCAGTCGCGATGCTGACAAGATTACCAGGTGTCATTGAAGTCTTGCCTCCATTGTCAATCCAAATCTGTCCATTCTGCGCGATGGGCAGATCACTAAGGAAGAACTGCTGGATACACTGTCGAACTGCCCTGAATAATAAACCCTAAATCAATAATCATGCAGACAACCACTCGTGCAAATCAGGTATTTCCGACTATTCGGGATTTTCTTGATGACCTCAGCCGCCTGAATCCAGATTACACGCTGGAGCAACTATCTAGTGCAAGGGCACTTGCCAACGCGGCTGACGTGTCTTTTTTCCCGATTGCGGCGGAACTAGTCGAACGCGCCATCCAGAATTATCTCAGCAGCCCGCAAAAACACGCTGGCGATGCCATTTTGCAAGAGTATTACGCACTTCTTGAATCTGAGGAACATCGTCTTCTTACCTCAGGAGATTTGGCGGAGGAGATTCCAGATGAAATCGCTGCGACATCCGAAGCCCCCACTGGCCAACCAGAAGTCATGGCATTGGTACCGCACAGAAATATACCTCCATTGACTCGCTGCATCGTATTGAACAAATCACATATTCCACCATTGCTCTCCAAAGCGGCAGATGCCTACAAACGTCGCAATATCGTCGTCGATACCGTGGTTGAGATTGGCTTTGACCTTCTGTGGCGCATAGACGGCGCCCATGCCGAACAGTGGTGCATCGACTATTTGGAAAAGAACAAGGGAGCACTCGACCCAGATGTCATCAGGGACTTTCTGCGCGTCGCCCTTCGACAAGACACTTTGACACCAGCATTTCTTGACTGGATCATCCATTGGTGCGGAGACATGAGACTTCTAGAAAACTGGCCGAATGTCATATACACAGGAGACCGCGTTCTCTGCATCCATGCCATCCGTTCATGGCTGAAGGAGCATTCATCACGAAACCATCTCGTCGCATATCTAAAACTCCTGCTACAACAAGGGAAATCCGACGACGACACCCTTCTCCACTGGCTGGAATCCGCCCTTGAACTTCTTGCCGACTGCGTGGGGCGCATCATGTCCTTCAGCGAACTCGCCACAAGTGACAGCGGATTCGGGGATGCGCTTTTCAGTGAACTCAAGCGGCTGGCTAGCGTTTATCCACTTGTGATGATGACCGCCAACCAACTGCTATGCCTGCCCGATGGCCCACATCGTTTTGCTCAGGCGGTGTTCGGTCTGGCGGGAGATGGCCTAAGACATTGGGACAACAATGTCAACACTTTCTGCGCCAGTGTCATTAAACGTTTTTTCATTCTGGACATGCGTGCAGGCAGAACTCCCGTTGAAACCATCCGTCGCCTGACATTTGGGGACGAACATGCCTTTCGGCATGCCATGGCGCAACTCGATCTTGTAGCAGAAAGATTTGATTCTCCCAGACAGCGTGAAAAAGTGATTGAGATTCTTGTGCCTTTCTATGCGAGTTTCCGTCAGGACAAATTCCTCGCCATCGAAATCACCAGAAGATATCGTAAAGTCATGCGGATGCTCCATGCGGATTTTCTTGCAGAAGTTCTTTCTCCAGAGCAGTTTAAATCTATTCAGGTGGACGATTCCGTTTTCGACCTTGCGTCATTGATTGGAGACGCACGCAAATTCCTCGACAGAAGACGAGACCAGACCAGCAGCCTGGAACGTGTTCTCGCCGCCAGAATCGATTTTGAGGAAACCACACGCAAACGACGCCTCACAATCATCCGCCGCCAGTTGTTCAAAAACTAATCCAATGTTTTCCTCTCCTATTATTATTTAGGGTTGAAAAAATCCATTTCATAGGATATAGTATGGCAATGTTTTTTTAGGCGTGAAGAAGCAGTTCAACCCTATAAACCACAAAAAGGAAGAAGCATGTACACAAGTGCCTTTATTCTCCTGGTCATGGGTATGTGAACAACATTTGTATTCCTGTACGTCATGATTCTGTGCACCAAACTCAACGCAAAATTTGTCCCAAGACTGGCCAAGTTTGTCCCCGAACCAGAACTTAAGAAAGCCCCCGTCGCCAAGCCAGCCGCCAATGATGACGAAGCCGTTGTCGCCGCCATCGCTGCCGCCATGGTCAAGGCACAGGCATAATTGTCCGAACTGCGTTATCAACAATTATTTTTGATTAAACATACTCTAGGAGAATTTCAAGCATGAAAAAAATCCGTTTCATGGATACCTCGTTCCGCGATGGTTTCCAGTCAGTCATTGGCGCACGTGTTGTAACCGCAGATTTCCTTCCCGCCGTCAAGGCAGCCGTCGAGGCAGGCTTCAACCATTTGGAAGTCGGCGGAGGCGCACGTTTCCAGTCACCATTTTTCTACTGTGGAGAGAACGCTTTTGACTCCATGGATGCCATCCGCGAAGCCGTCGGTCCCGACGTCAACCTGCAGACACTTGCCCGCGGCGTCAACGTCGTCGGCCTTTCCAGCCAGCCCAGCGACATCATCGACCTTCATGCGAAGATGTTCAAAAAGCATGGAATGACGACTATCCGCAATTTCGATGCTTTGAATGATATCCGCAATATCAGTTACAGCGGCACTTGCATCCATAACGCAGGTCTGAAGCATCAGACGACAATCACCATGATGGGCTTGCCTCCCAACATGAACACAGAGGCTCATACGCCGAAATTCTACTGCAAGATTCTGAAGGACATCCTTGAATCTGGCATGCCTTTCGATTCGCTCTGCTTCAAAGACGCTTCTGGTACCACGCCACCGCACATCATCCGCGAAACAGTCAAGCGCTGCCGCGAAATGCTGGACGCCGCAGGCAAGAAGGACTGCCCAATCGAAATGCACACGCATGATACTGCTGACATGTCTGTCGCATGCTACATGGCTGCCATCGAGGGCGGTGCTGAAATCATCGACCTTTCCATGCGCCCGATGTCTGGAGGCACTGGCCAGCCTGACATCCTCACGATGTGGCACGCTTTCAAAGGTACGGACTATACATTGGACATCGACCCAGAAAAGGTTCTCAAGGTCGAAGATATCTTCATGAAGTGCATGGAAAAATACATGCTTCCTCCTGAGGCGAAGACCACCAACCCGCTCATCACCCTCTGCCCGTTGCCTGGTGGTGCTCTCACGGCAAATACCCAGATGATGCGTGACAACAACTGCCTGGACAGATTCCCTGAAGTCGTCGCCGCAATGCGTGACGTCGTTGAAAAAGGTGGTTTTGGCACCTCCGTCACCCCAGTATCCCAATTCTATTTCCAGCAGGCATTCGCGAATGTCATGCAGGGTCCATGGAAGAAAATCACCCCTGGATACGGCAAGATGGTTCTCGGCTATTTCGGCAAGACACCTGCCGAGCCAGATCCAGAAGTCGTCAAACTCGCGGCGGAACAACTGAAGATGGAACCGACCACAGAAAATCCGCGCGACCTCAATGACAAGAACCCCAAACTCGGGCGCGCACATGCCGAGCAGGTTCTCAAGACGAACAACCTCCCAGTTACCGATGAAAACGTCATGATCATCGCCACATGCGACGAAGCCGCCGACCCGAAGGGACTGAAATTTCTGAAAGGCGATCGCCCAATGGGCGTCCGTTATGCAGAAGCCCCCAAGAAAGCATCCGCCAGCAAGGGTGGCGTCTATACAGTCAACGTCAATGGCAAGGCATACGTCGTGGACGTCAAGGAAGGCAACGTCTCCGTCAACGGCAAGCCCTATACCGTCAGCCTCAAAGAAGGTGCTGCGGCCGCTGCGCCCGCAGCCGCACCTGCGGCATCTGCCTCGGCAGGCGGCGTAGAAGTGACCTCGCCAATGCCAGGCAAGGTCCTTAATGTTGAAGTCGCCGTCGGCCAGGCAGTCAAGAAAGGCGACGCGCTCATCACCATCGAAGCAATGAAGATGGAACAGCAGATTACCGCTCCGCAGGACGGCACAGTCGCATCCATCAACGTCGCCAATGGTGATGTCCTCGAGGCTGGTCAGGTCGTTGCAACCATGTAATTCAGTGCGGAATCGCCTGGCGGGTTTCCGTGTCCCATGGTCACGGCATTCTGCCAGCCGCATTCACTCCCGAAACATCATTCATTTGGAGATAACAACTTATGAAAAAGATTTTAGGAACCATCACCGCACTGGTTGTCATGATGTCCATGACGGTATGGGGCGATGAGCCCGCAGTCGCCGACGCGACTCCTCAGTGCAAAACTATGAAATCAGCAATCCATTGCTCTATTTGCCCACTGGCGACCTCCAAGGACCAGTTGTCCACTATCGTCTCGATGACTGACGACAAGGTATTCGCCTTTGTTCCCAATGCCGATGGCGCATACGATGTCAAGTATGTTTAGGAAGCCCCCGCGATGGTGGAGACAGTAACAGTCGAGCAGGATCAGAATGTCTATCCAGGGCGTCCGCTGTGCGTCCTTGACATTCATGGACTACTCGTAAAAAATGGCGATGGAAAGATTCTTGGAGACACACGTCGTTCCAAGGCTCACTTGACTGCTGGTATTGCGTTCAAGGTTCTCGCTGTCAATGAAACAGTCAAACGTGGAGAAGACCGTTGGATCAACACGGGCGACACACTGTTCACCGTCTGCCCTGTTCCAGTCCTTCATGATTCAGTACAGCCTGGCACCAACACAGAAATGGAATTTTCCACCATGATGAGGCGTCTGTGGGAGAGCACGGGCATTTACTCCTTCATCCAGGAGACAAGCAACCACTGGTCACTAGGCATCGGACGTTTCATCATGATTTGCGTCGGCCTCGTCCTCCTTTTCCTTGCGATTGTCAAGGGATTCGAGCCGCTGCTCCTTGTTCCCATCGGCTTTGGTGCCATCATGTCAAACATTCCTCTTGCCGAAATTTCAGGGCCAGATGGTATCCTTGGCATTCTCTTCAAAGGCGTTGACCTAGGCATCTATCCGTTGCTTATCTTCCTTGGTATCGGTGCCATGACAGATTTTGCGCCACTGATTGCCAACCCGATTACCGCTCTGATGGGCGCAGCCGCTCAGTTAGGCATATTCGGCGCATTGTTCGGCGCTGTCCTTATCTCACAACTCTGCCCCTTCATCAACTTCTCCCTGAAAGACGCTGCCTCCATCGGTATCATTGGTGGTGCCGACGGCCCGACCGCCATCTTCCTTTCTTCCAAACTATCGCCGAATCTGCTCGGCTCCATCGCCGTCGCGGCATATTCCTACATGGCGCTTGTCCCGATCATCCAGCCACCAATCATCAAGGCCCTGACCTCCAAGAAGGAACGCCTTATCCGCATGACGACCGCCAAGAAGGTCACCAAAGTTGAAAAAATCATCTTCCCGATTACCATCACCATGCTTTGCTGCCTGCTTCTTCCCTCAGCGGCTCCGCTGATTTCCATGCTGATGCTTGGCAACCTGATGAAGGAATGCATGTGCGTTGACCGTCTTTCCGAAACAGCGCAAAATGCGCTTATCAACATCGTCACCATTTTCCTCGGCCTATCCGTTGGTTCCAAACTTTCCGCAGACAAATTCCTGAACTTTGAGACACTTGGCATCCTCCTCCTCGGTCTGATCGCATTCAGCATCGGCACCGCAGGTGGTGTTCTGCTCGGCAAACTAATGAGCAAACTCTCAGGAGGAAAGATCAACCCGATGATTGGTGCCGCTGGCGTTTCGGCAGTTCCGATGGCCGCACGTGTCGTCAACAAGATTGGTCTGCAAGAAGACCCACAGAACTTCCTGCTGATGCACGCCATGGGACCGAATGTCTCTGGTGTCATCGGCTCGGCTGTCGCCGCTGGCGTCCTCCTCTGTGCACTTGGCAATTAAGCCAGTCACTTTGAATTTCTGAATTACACAAGCCACTGTCGAGGGGATGCCTGACAGTGGCTTTTCGCTTAAATAATCACATCTTCACTGGAGAATTAAAATGACTATTCCGCTTATCCCAATTCCATCTGGACTTCAGACTGCTTTTTTTGCAAATGCCGAAGGCGCGCTTTCATCCCTTCCCGAACTGCTGAAACTCGCCTTCCCTGGACTTCGTCCATGGATTATCGCCGATGAAAACACCTGGCGCGTCGCTGGTGAAACTGCACAGAACCTTCTTAAAAACGCAGGTCTAAATCCATTCGATCCGTATATTTTCCCTGGCACTCCACGACTCCACCCCGACTACGACTACTGCATCAAACTGGCGGACATGATGCCTGAAAACTGTGTGCCTGTCGCCGTCGGCTCTGGTGTCATCAACGATATCACCAAATGTACCGCTGGCCGCAACAATGTCCACTACTGCTGTGTGCCGACCGCCTGCTCCGTCGATGGCTACACGTCTGCGGGCGGCGCAATGTCGGTCAATAATTTCAAGAAGACTGTCAAGTGCCCCGCGCCATACGCGATTTGCGCCGATTCGCTGATTCTGAAGACTGCTCCGCAACCGATGTTCGCCTCTGGCTACGCGGATTTGATGGCGAAGATTCCCGCTGGCGGCGACTGGTATATCGCAGACGCACTTGGCATCGAGCCGATTCGCAAAGATGTCTGGGACTTGATTCAGCCGAAACTCCGTGGCTGGCTGAGCAATCCAGAGGAATTGCTTGGAATCTTCGAGGGGCTGGCGGTCACTGGCTACACGATGCAGATATACAATGACAGCCGCCCCGCATCAGGTGCTGAGCATCTTTACAGCCATATTTGGGAAATGGAAGGCCTGATGTACAATGGTGAAGATGTCTCCCACGGCTTCAAGGTCGGCATCGGCAGTCTCGCGTCAACCCTCCTTCAGGAATACATCATCAAGCATGACCTGAAGGAACTTGCCCCACGTATGAAGCCTGGTCTATCGTGTGCAGAACGCATCGCCGAAATCGACGCGTTGCTCGTCAAGGGATGCTACGGCGGAAATGCACCTAAGGACACCGCGCTTGAAAAGTTCCTTGAAGGCGACGCATTGAAGCAACGCCGAGAACTCATCGCCTCCGTCTGGCCCAAACTACAGCAGAGTCTCTCAAAGCAAATCTATTCATACGAGACACTGCGCGACATGCTGCTAAAGGTCAACTGCCCTGTCAAGGCTTCTGACATAGGCCTAGACCGCGAGCAGTTCCTCCATGCCATCCGCGCTGCACAACTCATCCGCAAACGCTACACCGTCATTGATGTCCTCTACGAAATCGGTCTACTCGAAGACGCAATGAAAGACCTTGAA
Source organism: Victivallales bacterium (assembly GCA_017963875.1). Next base: position 10,279 of record JAGCTA010000197.1, read on the forward strand.
ATCATGCTCTGATAACGCCGCAACACAATATCTGAGCGTTTTGTGCAGAGGACGAGCCACCCTCTGCACAAAACTGAGTCTTTGTTCACGAAGACAACCAACACTTCTGGCAGGAGATGCACAGAATGACACATCGGAGAGAATTCACATTGATTGAACTGCTTGTGGTCATCGGCATCATTGCCATCTTGGCTGGTCTTCTGATGCCCACGCTTGCATCCGCCCGAGAAAAGGCCAAAAGCACCGACTGCCTCAACAACCAGAAGCAGTTGGGACTCGCTTTCATCATGTACGGGAACGACAATACGCACTGGTTTCCTGCAATCAATGATAACGTCCATGGTGCAAATGTCACAGGCTACTGGATTTACTACACGGGCTTCCCTGTTCCTACAAAAGGAAATTTCATCGTCGAACAGGGAACCATCTTCCCCTACGTGAATGTAAAGAACGTCTTCAAATGCAAGGAAGACAGAACTGTTTCAAACAACTCTTATGCGATAAACAGCAACTGCCGCGACAGTAAATATACCGAAGTTGCAAATGCGTCCGAGACCATGCTTCTCCTCGAAGAGGGACGGCGCGATGGCTCAAGGAAAATCGACACGACTGACGATGCCTATTTCAACTACAGCGGCAATTATGTCGTCCGTCGACACAACAAAGGAACCGTTCTATCCTACATTGACGGCCATGCCGAATGGTTGAAATGGCAAAAAAACAACACAGACCAGTGGATTCGAGAACACTGCGTGTTTTCTTCAAAATAACGAAACAAAACACCCCATTCCCCATGTTTGAGGAAAGAACATTATATCATTCAACCTGTTGGAGTCCAGAATGAAAAGACATCTTTGCACTTTCTTGTTGAATCTTTTTTCCCTCTGTCTCACGCTGACGCTTTCCGCACAAGATGACATCCGCACGGAAAAACTGCTGCCCTTTGCCAGCCATAAAGCGCAGTGGACGGTCCGTACTCACACAAGGCTTGAGCCAGGCGAAAACGGCTATGCCGCCAAGATACTCATCGACAAATACAAAGAGGGACAGGAACGCTGGCCAGCCATCATC
>JAGCTA010000198.1 GCA_017963875.1 Victivallales bacterium
ATAAAGTCCGTGAACTTGCAAGGAAAAAAGCGGAACGTGCCTTGGAAATCGGCCGTTTTTTCAATGCGTCTCTTTTTATTTACAATGCGGATTCCGATGGTTTTGACTCGCCCTTCACCGTCAACTGGCAGGAGGCATGGATACGGCTCGCCAATGGCCTGGATGCGATTTCACAATATGCAAATTCACAGAAAATGACGAATTACCGTGGGGGATGTCTCGCCCCAAGACAAAGCGCCAGTTATCTTTATGGCTTTATCAACACTCCGTCGGACGCATTGGCAATGATCAACGGACTGATTAAAGACCGTGCCTTCTGGGGAATCGCACCATCATCAGCACAATTGCAGATTCAAGGATGGGAAAAAGCACCAGCGCAAATCGCCAATATCATCGGTGCACGACGACTCGCGTTCCTTAAAGTCGGCGGTGGCACGGAGAAACCTGTCAAACGCGCAATGCACCCTATTCTCGGCACGGGAAATTTGACGGAAACCGCACAATTGTTCTGGCTTTTGGAAAGGCTCAACTGGAAAGGCGCCGTCGAATATGACAATCTGGCATCGATTTCCGATGCGAAGTCAATGAAAGACGATATGACATGCAAGCAATTCATGGCAAATTGCGCAAATGCACTGACGGCTGCACTGCTGCTCGCAGAACGAATCAAAGTCACGGAACTTGCGGAACTGACGCCGTCGGAAGCGGATTTGATGGCCGCGACTCTGCTCGGGAACCTCGATGTTGACAATATCATCCTGCGCACAATTAAAAACCTCCCGCAAAGTTTTGACACACAGCAACAGCGTGCGCCACAGCAAAATGCCAAACCGCAGAATGGGAAACCGCAAAAGCAAAAACATCCCGACACCATGCAGGAGACAAAACATCTGGATGGGAATCCACAGGCTTCTGTAGCCGTAAAAGAGAATGTCACTGTTCCTGCAAATCAGCCAAGGCAACCGCAATCTATATCAGACGAATTGCCACAGAATACCCACGTTGCAAGTATGGAACATATTGTTCAGCCAGCAGCAACACCACAACCGATTCCGCCATCGGCCATTGCCCCCAATTACACTCCTGGCGCTCCCCTGCCTCCACCTGTTCCATTGAAGGAAGAAGAGGACGCTGACAATGGTGCAACGAATGATTTGCCCTTGATTCTTCCCGATGAGAAAAAGCCAAAAGCCAAGGGACGCAAGTCAACGGTCAAGGGACGCAAAAGTTCAGGTGCGGTCAAGCGCAGCCCAAGGCGAAAGCCCAATGGCGACAAGAAATAAAACACAGAGAGCCAGCATCTTGTGCCAAGGATTTCAGCACGATTCCTCTTTTCAAAATGTCAACTCTGTATATCATAGCAACACCCATTGGCAATCTCGCGGACATGACTCCACGGGCCATTGACACATTGCGCAATCTCCATATCCTTTTTTGTGAAGACACGCGTCATACGGGAAATCTCCTGAAACTGCTGGATATTCCGAAACCACAGGTGATGTTATCAAACCATGACCACAATGAAAGGGGAAATGTTGCAAAAATCATAAGTTATCTCAATGATGGCAATGATGTCGGCATTTGCACCGATGCAGGCTTTCCTGTCATCAGCGACCCTGGCTATCCCGCTGTCATGGCGGCCATTGAGGCAGGTCATGCGATTACAGTGATTCCAGGGGCGAATGCAGCATTATTGGCTGTCATTTCCTCTGGCCTTCCCTGCTCGTCTTTCATTTACAAGGGATTTGCGCCAAGAAAACCTGGAAACCGACGGCGTTTTCTTGAAATGGATGCGAATTCGCCACATACAATGGTTTTCTACGAATCGCCATTCCGTATTGAAAAACTGCTTATGGAAGCGAAGGAGGCTTTTGGCAACCGCCAGGCGGCTGTCTGCCTTGAATTGACAAAGAAGTTTGAACGTGTCTCACGCGGGCCCTTGTCGCAGTTGATTTCAGAATTTGCAGACAAGAAAATCAAAGGCGAAGCCGTCGTGGTCATCTCAGGTTGCGGACATGATGAATTGCCTGAAGAAGACAGTGACGATGACGGAACAATCGCAGAATCCGAATGAGTTTTCGGCAAGTCAAATAATTGATAGCCGCTTATTCAAAGGCTCAGTTTCTCCAAAAATCCGATAACTTCTTTCAACTGCGAGGCACCATCGGTTTCCTTCAACCGTGGCACTTCGTTTCTGAAGGTTTTATACAGTCCCTTCTGTGTTTCCATGACAAGTCGTCCGTCACGGACGTGCAAACGGATAATATGATGCCTTTGTGCCAAAATCCTGACTCGGGTATAATCCAGCAGGCTTTTCGTACAATCGGGCAAGGGTCCAAAACGATCCTTTAATTCCAGTTCATAGCCATCGACCTCGCCAATGGACAGCATCCTGCTCAATGTTTTGTAGCAATCAATTCGGACGCCCTGGTCGCCAACGTATGCAACTGGAATGCCAAGAGCAGTCCGTCCGTCGGTGGCGGAAATGGCAAACTTTGTTTTGTCAAAACTCATGTCAATGGGATGCGGCAACGAGACATCCTTTTTCTCAAGCCTCGCGACCGCTTCCTTGAGCAACTGGCAGTACAATTCAAAACCGACAGCCGCAATATGGCCACTTTGCTCCGTTCCAAGGATATTCCCCGCGCCGCGAATCTCCAAATCGCGCAAAGCCAACTTGAATCCAGCACCCAAATGCGTATAACGGCGTATCGCCTCCAGACGTTCACGGGCATTCTGTGGCAAAGCCCCCATCGGAGGCAAAAGTAAATACGCATACGCCTGGCGATCCGTCCGCCCGACTCGACCTCTCAATTGATACAATTCGGACAACCCGAATCTGTCCGCTCGGTCGATGATGATGGTATTCGCATTCTGGATGTCCATGCCGCTTTCGATGATCGTCGTGCAGACAAGGACATCATAGTCATGCCGTACAAACTTCGTCATGATGTCCTCCAGTTTGCCTGGACTCATTTGACCATGCGCCACGACGACCCTCGCCTGCGGCACAAGGTCTCTTATCATTTGAGCAAACTTGTCAATAGACTGCACGCGATTATGCAGGACATACGTCTGCCCATCACGCTCCAGTTCGCGAAGAATGGCCTGACGCATCAGTTCCTTGTCAAACTGTCCAACGACAGTTGTAACAGGAAGTCGGTTGGTCGGTGCCGTCATGATGGTGCTCAGATTTCTGATTCCCGAAAGGCTGAAATAAAGTGTTCGTGGTATCGGGGTCGCCGTCATGGTCAAGATATCCAGATTGGCCCGCATTGCCTTAAGCCGTTGCTTGTCCTTCACGCCAAAACGCTGCTCCTCGTCGATGATAAGAAGGCCAAGCGAGGCAAAGGAGACATCGGGAGAGAGAAGCCGATGCGTGCCAATCAGAATATCGACTTCGCCGCGCGCCGTTCTCGCCAGGATATCTGCCTGTTCCCCCGCTGTCTTGAAACGGCTCAGCATTTCAATTGTCAAAGGAAATTCATTCATGCGCTCCGTGAAGGACTGGTAATGCTGCTGACACAAGATTGTCGTTGGGACAAGGACCGCGACCTGCTTGCCGTTCAACACAGCGCGAAACGCCGCGCGCATCGCCACTTCCGTCTTTCCATAGCCGACATCGCCGCACAACAACCTGTCCATGGGCTTGGGCTGCCCCATGTCCTCCAGAACTGCCTGTATGGCATCCATCTGGTCAGGCGTTTCCGTATATGGGAAAGAGCCCGTGAATGAACGCTCCCATTCGATATTCGGCTTGAAGACAACTCCCTCCGACCGTTGACGCACGGCTTCCATTCGCAAAAGTTCCGCCGCCAAATCCCATGCGGCATTTCCTGCGGCTTCCTTGGTGTTCTTCCAGACATTTCCGCCAAGCCTGCTAAGCGCGGGCATGGATTTGCCAGCCCCCATGTATCTGCTTACCAGAACAGCGTCCTCAACGGGGACATATAGCCGCACATCATCCGCAAACTCCAGTTCGATGACCTCCTGGACATCGCCTGCCTTCTCTATGAAATGAACGCCATGATAAATGCAGATGCCGTGTGTGACATGTACCGCAAGACCGCCCTCCTCCAAATCTGTCGAACTCCGCAATGCCATGTCCTGTCTGTAATCCACATGCTTTCGACGTCTCTGCGGAGGTTTTCTTCCAAACAACTCCTTGTCGCTGAGCATGATGATGTGTGCTTCTGGAAACATGATGCCATTGGCAAGTTCCAAATGCTCGAATTCGACAGGCAGCGATTTGGTCAACGGGTCTTCTGAAAGCATTGTCTTGAAACGCTCACATTCCGCGTCGCTTCCACAACATGCCACAAGGGTATAACCTGAGTTGGTCCAACGTATGAGATTGTCACGCAGTTGCTGCCAATGCCACAGAACGGCACCGTCTCCCATTTCTGGAAGCAACGTCGTCAACTCACTGCCAAGACTCACGGCGTCAATCCGCCTGACAGGACCACCAAGGCGTTTCTTGATTGAAGATTCACCTGGTTCAGTGATGAGGCTGATGACGCCGCTGGCGGATGTCACCCACTTCGACCATGCCTCTATGCCAGCGTCATTGAAAAAACTCCGTAAGTGCTCGTTAATCAAATCAGGTCCACAGAGTACCATGGTGATATCGGAGGGGAAAAAGTCCCGAACCAACGCTTTTTCACTATCCTCCGCGTCAAGCACGGCCGCGCCACGCGGGATGACACGAATTTCATTGACTTCCTTGAAGGAACGCTGCGTTTCAGGGAGGAAGAAGCGCATGTTGTCGATTTCGTCCCCCCAGAATTCCAGACGCACTGGTGCATCATACAGCGGCGAATAGATGTCAAGTATTCCGCCGCGATGCGCGAATTCGCCTGGCATCTGGACCTCGAATTCATTGTCGTAATCTAGCTCGACGAGTTTTTTTGCCAATTCCTCTGGAGAAATCGTCTGCCCTTTCTTCAAAGAAAAGATTCTCTTAGCAAATCCTTTCGGCGACAATGTCTTGGACAAAAGCACGGGAACCGTGGTGATGAATATCGCGGGATAGCCATCCAACGCGGCTTCCAATGCGGCACAGCGCCCTGCTTCATTCTCTGGCACATACTGGTTCTTCCCCAATGTCAGTTCATTGACTGGAATCAACGGCCTCGAATCGCCCAATAGTTTCATGTAGGCGCTGATATCTGAATTAAGTTGGTCAGCTTTGCCTTGGTCTGCTGTCACGACAAGCAACCGCCCTGTGCGATTCTTCAGAACCAACGCAAGGGCTGCTGGCACCAGCGAATAATCATGCAATGCCAGACGAAAGGCACTTTCTGGAAACCTTACGTCAGCCCATGCGGTAAATCTGTCTCGCCAAGTAGTCATCGTCGTTCTGGATTCAATTCTTCAGTCTGCAACAAAAAATCGTGCTCGAAACCATTCAAATTCATAACTGAACAACTGAAGCCAGAGCGACACGGAAACCAATGAACGGACGTCTGAAATTCATGGACCCTGGAACGCGTGTCGCACACCGACAGTCCTTTGCAGCATCCTGCCAACTGCCGCCACGACGGACACGACGCTGCAATGTATTGTCACCTCGCCCGACTGGATCCGAGACCGAATGACTGTCGTACGGAACAAATTTGTCAACACACCATTCGGACACATTGCCATGCATGTCGTAAAACCCCCACGCAT
>JAGCTA010000199.1 GCA_017963875.1 Victivallales bacterium
AAGTCGATCAGGCCAATAATGAACAGATTGCCGAGAACTTGAATTTCTACCGCGAGCATTTGCCGAATTCACCAGTTGTGCGCATCGTTGCACTGGAACGAGAGAAAATCCAGCCGCTTCTTGTCAAACTCAAGTCGATGATGCCCGAAGGACCGTTCATGTACGATGAAAATGAACTGACAGATGTGTATGAACGTGACATCGCCGCAGAACTGATCCGTGAAGTTCTGTTGACAGAACTTAAACAGGAAGTGCCACACTGTGTCGCCGTTACTATTGATTTATGGAAAGAACAGGAAGACCGCATCACTGTGGAAGCGACCTTGAACATAGAACGAGAAGGACACAAAGGCATAATTCTAGGGCAAGGCGGTCGAATGATCAAACATATTCGCCAACTTTCTCAGATGAAAATCAGTTCCTTCTGTGGTACAAAAATCAATCTCAGCCTTTTTGTCAAAGTCGTCCCTGACTGGCGCAAGCGAAAGCAATTTCTGAAAGACATCAAACTGATGGAATAATTATGACCCCCAAAGGGGTCTAAATGTCCTCACTATCTACCTCATTCGTATATCATGAAATCCAACGAACTTACAGATTTCCTTCGGCACCAACTTGTCATTTTCGACGGTGCCATGGGAACCGAACTCTATCGCCGACACATCTTCACGAACCGCTGTTATGATGAAATCTGCTGTTCAGACCCCAAACTGGTTCTGGATATCCATCTCGCGTATCTGAAGGCTGGTGCCGATGTCATTACAACGAACACCTTTGGAGCCAATGCCATCTCATTGGCTCAATATGGCTTGGCACCAAAGACAGACGCTATCAATGCGGCTGCTGTCAAATTGGCGAAGGAAGCACGCGATTCACAGAAATGGGGTCGTGACATACTTATTGCTGGTTCCATTGGGCCAGTCACCTTGAATAGGACAAGCCCGAGACAGCGTATTATGGCATATATCCAACAGGCAAAGGCCTTGCTTGAAAATGGTGTTGATTTCATCATGTTCGAGACATTCCCTTCGCGGGCGGCCTCAATAGAAGCACGTACCGCCATGACAGAACTACCTCCAGACACGGCTTTTGTCGTTTCCCATTCCATGCCTGACGAAGATGCCGAGAGTGCCGTCCGCTCCCGTATCACTTTTGACAGCAACGATCCCCTGCCCAAACCCGCAGCCCATGGATTCAATTGCGGAATCGGTCCTCAGCGGATGCTGAAAGTCGTTGAGCAGGCTGTCAAGGTCACAACTCTTCCAATTATTGTCCAGCCGAATGCAGGTTCGCCTCAATCTGTTGACAACCGTATGCTGTATCTATGTGATCCAGAGTATCTTGCGACATACGCTGTCCGCTATGCGGCACTTGGAGTCAATGCAATTGGCGGTTGTTGCGGAACGACCCCAGAGCATATAAGCGAGTTGGCAAATTCCGTCAAGGCAATGGGCAAGGCAAAACCTGTTGTAGAAATCTCTATTGATACATCAACCCTGGAGCGAATACCTCAGAAACCACTTGTGGAACGTTCGCGGCTTGGAGCAAAACTCGCGTCAGGCAAATGGATTACCACTGTGGAAATCACTCCTCCCCGCAGTTGGGATTTTACAAAAATCATAGAAAAGGCCCAAATCTGCAAAGATGCGGGTGTCGATGTCCTCAATCTGCCCGATGGACCGCGGGCATCCCCACGCCTCTCGCCGCTTGTAACCGCAATTAAAATTCAGGATACGGTTGGGATTGAAACCGTCCTTCATGTTTGTTGCCGTGATTTAAACCTCATCGCGCTTCAGGCTCAACTACTTGGATGTGCGGCCGCTGGTGTCAACAATCTGCTGTTCATCACTGGTGATCCCCCAAAACTGGGCAACTACAGTTTTGCATCTGCGGTTTTTGACACGGATTCCATTGGACTTGCCAAACTTCAGACCAGCCTCAATGAGGGCATTGATGCTGGAGGTGTTCGGATTGCACCGCCAACAGCCGCCTGCTTCGGTTGCGGCGCAGACCCAAATGCCATCGACTTTGACAGAGAAATTCGAAGGACTCATGAAAAGATCGAGGCAGGTGCAAGTTGGATTACGACACAACCTGTCTTCGAAGTCAAAGCCCTGGAAAGATTTCTTGATGCCATTGCCGACACTCATGTGCCTGTCATTGCTGGAATCTGGCCCATGGCAAGCCTACGCAATGCGCTTTTCATGAAAAACGAGGTTCCTGGAGTCATTGTACCAGATTGGATAATCGAGAAAATGTCACAGTCCGATGACCAAGCGGGGCAATTGGCCATTGGCATCGAAATCGCACGACAGACATTGGCTGATATCCGACCTCGTATTGCGGGAGTTCAAGTCTCCGCTCCTCTTGGTAATGTCAATACCGCTTTGAAAGTGCTGAAATAATATCATGCTCAATGGCACCCCTGCACAATATGAACCGACGGTCGCTGAACTGACTGCCAAAATACCCATGATGAAACTGCGCGCCGCCGCTTTGTCGGCGGTACGGAAATTCTTTTCGTCCATGGACTTTCTGGAAGTGCTGACTCCTGTCCGCCTCCCCGCCCCCGCTTTGGAAGATTACATCGATGCTGAGCCTTCAGGCACTCAATGGCTCAGAACTTCACCTGAACTGCACATGAAACGGCTTTTGGCCGCTGGACTTCCACGAATCTATCAACTCGGACCTTGCTTTCGCATGGGGGAAAATGGCTCCAGGCATCTCCCTGAATTCCAGATGCTGGAATGGTATCGTAGGCAAGACAATTGGCGCACTGTCCTAGATGACACGAAAAAACTTCTTGCGGCAGTTTCGACTGATGTTCTTGGCACCACAGTCTGCCATTTCAGAAACGAGGCAATCGACCTTGCCGCCGAATGGGAGGAAATCACCGTCGAAGATGCTTTCAGAAAATTTGCAGATGCCAATTTAGACAAGACGATTGCAGACGGAAATTTCGAACAAGTGCTCTGCACTGCCGTGGAACCACATCTAGGCCATGGACAGCCGACGATATTGACAGAATATCCTCTCGCATGCAGCGGTTTGTCTCAACCTATTCCAGGGCGTCCGAATCGCGTTGAACGCTGGGAAGTCTACATTGCTGGTCTGGAACTTGGCAATGCGTGTTCGGAATTAGTTAATCCAGAGGAGCAACTACGACGCTTCCAGAACACAATTTCATTGCGGACACGAGAACATCGCGAAGTCTATCCTATTGACGAGCCGTTTATGGACGCCATTCGTTCTGGCATCCCCCCATCTGCGGGCGTTGCCATTGGCTTTGACCGCCTTGTCATGATGCTGGCCAACCAGACTGATATCCATGCCATCTCCTTTAACTAAGGCTCTATTCCCCAAGAGGGTCGGTATTTGCATAGGTCAAGGCAACTCAGCAAAGACCCCGAAGGGGTCAAATAACAGTAAACCCCAGGTTGAGCGAAGCGAAAACCTGGGGCACGCAATTCTCAGCAAGATAACGACCTCGAAGAGGTCGAATCTACCCTTTTGGGAAATAGAGCGTTAACTAATTCTCAATGACAGTTTTTTTTGCAGCATCCTTCCATCGAACCCAATGAAGATTTTTCTGACATGGCTGGCTCATTTTATTATTGGAATACTGTTACTGATTGTATCTGAAATCACAATTATCAGTTTCTTCTATATCCCATTTATCATTTCCGAATCTCTCATTTGGATGTTAATTGGAGCCATTGTCAGTCCATTGTTTCTTCTGCACTTTCATTTGACTCCTCTATATGTATTTGGGCATGAATTGACCCATTGGCTTATAGCCAAACTGTTTCGCCGTAGAACATCCAAATTCACGGTGCATTTTGATTCTGGAAGCGTTCGTGTAGTGAATCCGAATATTTGGATTACCCTGGGACCCTATATCTTTCCCATTTACATGCTTCTTTGGCTTGCCGTTTATGGCGTTGCATCATTTTTTATGACTTTCACACCTAATATCAGACTAGCATCTTCCGCAGTTGTAGGGATTTTATATGCCTATCACGTTTATATGACGATAGTGGCTCTTTCTCACAACCAACCTGATTTGCAATTCAATGGAGTTGTTTTCTCTTTAGTTTTTATTTTTACTTTTAATGTGCTTTTCCTATATCTTGGCATCGCCATTTCCATGCAACAAGCCATTCCTGCTCTCAAACTACTCTGGGAAACAGCATACAATCAATTTAATTTTCTGAACTCCAAAGTCTTCTCAAATTCTCCATTGACTCTTATTGTGTTCTCGTAGCACAAAATTCTTGATCTGTTCCCGCAACGCAAGTTGCGGGGAAAATGAAAAAGACGGCTTCCTCGCGCTGTCACGCGGCGGAAGCCGTCTTGAAAAAAAGAATTGGCGGCGCGTTACTTTCCCACGCTCCTGGGCGCAGTATCATCACCGCGTGCAG
>JAGCTA010000200.1 GCA_017963875.1 Victivallales bacterium
CACCCCCATCGTCTGGTGCTGGAATCATCCAGACGAACAATTTAGAAACACCGAACTCACTGCGCAATGCCGCATCCGCGCATCACGCCATGCCACTGGCCAGGTCTATGAAGTGGCCATACCATGGAATCTTCTGAACCCATTCACGATGGACAGGGGGAAAATGGGGTTCAATCTCGTCATATTGGACAATGACGGCTATGGTGTCAAGCACTGGATGGGTATCACCGATGGCATTGCTGGCGGCAAAGACCCGTCTTTTTACCAGCCGCTTCATTTTCAAAATCCAGAAAAACTGGCTCTCGCTGGAATGAAAGCAGGAATTCCACTGCTACGCCTCAATACCGACGTAGCAGTCGGTGATTTTCCAATGGATTTCACTGTCGCCGTGATGATTTCCGAAACAATGGTTGAGCCCGAACTCATTGTCAATGCGGGAAAACGCCAGTTCAGAAATAAGGTCAACAAGGGGTTCAACGCCTTGAAATTCCGTCTGGAACCTGCTGATTTGCCATCTGGAGCATTGACAATCGCCGCAACGGCGACTGCTGAAGGAAAAGCCATCAACACCACAGAGGAAAAGATTCTGGTCGTCACGCATGACAGTTTGGAAACACGTTGTCAGGAAACCCTGACGGCTACTGAAAAACTGAAAGAAGCCATCCGCGATTTGGAAAAGGCAGGAAAGAACACATCCTATTTCACGAACAGAACTGCATTGGCAGAGTATTTTGTCAGGATGGTAAGACTCGACAACGACAGAAAGGTCATCAATCGCCAACCCAAGGTCGGAGCAAAATATCAGATGATTCCCGTAACGCAGGAATACAGAAGATTCATTTGCCGACGCAGTATCCGTAACTTGGATTATTGTATCCAGATGCTTCAAGACGGTATGGCAGAAGCATACGAAATCATCCAGGGGAAACGCCCCGACAGAGTTGTCGCTCCAATGCCCAAGAAGGCCAATGTCACCATCAAGGATGGCGGTTTCCAACTTGATGGCCGCGAGATGTTCTTCCTAGGACCGAACACATGGTCATTCCATTATACCCAACTGACGGATATCGCAGGCGCAGGAATGAACTTCTTCGATATCACAGGCCTAAACAGAAACAATTCCACCAATGACCTCACGCCACGCGTCGAGGAGTTCAATCCAAACCAATTCTCCGCCCTGTTCAATCCAAATTCCATTATCACGGCAGGCGAACTTGGATTGTATTTCTTCGGCCGCCAAATGGCTGGAAGCAATTATGTCGATGACTTGAACAAGCCCGATGATTTGAAAAAACAGACCGCCGCCAATCAAGTCGTCTGGAAATTCCTTGCAAGCCAGCCACACATGGCATATCTCGTCGGACATGCCGAAAGTTTTGCCAAAGACACAAAAATCCCACGTTTTGAAAAGAATGTCCAGGAACATCTGCGCAAAACCTTCGGTACCGTGGAAAAGATGAATGCGACTTTGGGCACGACATACCATGATTTTACGGACTTCCGAGACGGCGACCGCAATGGCAATCCTGCCTTGCGTTACGAAGTGTTCCGCATGGAACAGGACTGGAATCTGGCGACACTCCATAAAAGCAGCGCGGATAGACGCGCGTTTTGGCAAAAGCCGTTGAGTTCACACATGACGACAAGCCACTGGACCGCATGGGATATTCTCCTGGACAGCGCAGACTACGAGGGCATCTGGAAAGAACTGGATGTCATCGGCTATGACGCAGGCGTACGCTATGGCAGCCGTCGCTATGCGGCAAGTTGGGAAGCCGTACTGATGATGTGCGACTTTGCACGTTCCGTTTTTCCAGACAAGCCCATCGCCAACAACGAAACTCACAACTTCCCCATCAACTGCTCATCTGACATTTCTGGAGACTTCATCTACAATGCGCAAATGGCGGAAATGCTCCACGGGCGCAATGCAGGCGTCATGTGGAAGTGGGAACAGGATTTCCACTCGCCCTGGGGCAGTTACGCTTTTACACGCGCCAACTGCTTCCATGCCGCCAGCCTGGCCGCTCTCGATGCCAGACGCCTCGCATCGGAAATCGCCACATTCCGTTCAGAGCCTCGTCAATTCGCCCTGTTCTATAGCATCCCATCATTTTCTGACCCAGGCTATTACATTCGCCTAAGCAACGTCTATCAGGGGGCATTCTTCCATGGCATGACACCTGGCTTCATCACAGAGCGTCAATTGGCGGATACTGAATGGCAAACCAATTGCAAACTCATTCTTGTGCCCGACGCGCGCAGGGTCTCCAATGCATCTTTCCAAGCATTGGAAAGACTCATGCGCTCTGGAGTGACCGTGATACGCGTTGGAGAACAGGCACTCGCAATGGATGAATATGGACGCATCTGCCCTCAACGTGCGGCCACCTTATCAGAAATGACGACACTGCCCTTGCAGGAGCCTGAACAATATTTCACTGCATTCGGCGACATATTCCAAAAGCAGGGCCTTCATGGAACGCGTCAGGTCACATCGCCAGATGGAAAACCGCTCTGGGCATTGGAATATCGCGCATCCAGCGACGGTAGATTGCTGTACGTCATCAACTGGGACAAGCGGAAACAGGAAATCAAATTGCCCGAAGGTGATTGGCACGAACTCATCAGCGACACGCCGTCGCCCACGACACGCATCATCGCCCCATTGGAAGTACGAATCTTCAAGGCACGGCGCTAGCCTCTCACAAACGATATGACATCTCGCCTGAAAATAGGATTCTCCGTATCTGGACAGCCGTATTTCCTTAGGCGGTCGCGCCAATCCGCTTTCCCCGACTCCTGATTATAATCATTGCGGGTAATCGCCTTCTGCTGTTCAGACACGACCATGCAACTGGTACGCTCGACAGGCAGATACTCGATCCATCGGACTGGGACATCGTGATACTTTCCGTCTCCGCCATGCACGCTGACATACTCTGTGTGTTCAATGCCGCGGAATCCATGCGCGGTGACGGCAATTTCCGCCATGCCGTCATGCTCATTCAGAAACCGTGTCTTCAAAATATTATCCGTTATGCACGAGGCTTCCTTGAATTTGCCGTCCCCATGGAAATTGGCGATTGCCTCATACTCCCAGAAAGACGCCCGTTGGTCCGCAGGTTCACCATAGATGTTCCGCCGTGTACGCGTCTGCTGGTAAAGCGGAATCGACAACAGCGGCGCAAGGGAAAAAAAGGTTGACTTGAAAAAGTTCTCATTCACACTCTGGAAATTCGCGCGTGCGCGCTCCAAATCCCAGTCGACGAATCTATCGGGATTGGTGTTCATCGTCTCTTCGTCAAGATGCTTTGGGAATACCATGGTAATTCGATTCTGCTTGAATATGGAGAAATCGTCGCCGTAGCCAATCTTGTTGTCCTTAAGCAGCGCCAACATCTGACGCTGCGCCAGCGGCGTGAAAAGCAAACGGAACTGCACTTCGTCCGTACGGTCCGTCGAATGGAACAGCAGTTCGAAATCATGGTTGTTCATCAGCGTATATTGCGATTCGTCATCCAGATTCTGCGACAGTTTTTTCAGTTTCCCCATCTCATGTTTCTTCTTCAACTTGGTGAACATCCCATCCGAGGCATTGGAAAGACTGGATGGCTGACGGGAAAAGCATAGCGACGGCGCGGCGTCATTGCCCAAAATGACGCCGCCAACGTTGAAATACATCGGCTTCGGCTTCGTGACGTATGCGTGAAGCGTTTCATGGCGCACAACCGTATGCGTCTTGCCATCGGAATCACGCACGCGTTCCGTCCATGAAATATCCAACGTGCCTTCGTATGTATGTTTTCCCCACTCCATTTCGCGAAATTCGCCAAAAACAAAGGGATTGCCGTTGATTTCGCCACTCAATGCGTAGAGCACTGATTTATCCTCGTTGAAACTGTCGTCCCATCCAAATTCATTGGTCAATTCGCGAAGACGCCCGACGTGGAAATAGGAATCGAAGGCAACCCGCGGCACCGTCTGCTCAAACAGATTGGTCGATATGTCCCAATCATAGAGTCTATTGAGAGAAGCCATTTGCATCCAGGCAGTGCGCTTCTGCTCCTCTATTTTCTCATGAAGTTCCTTGACATTCTTGTCCGCCTCCTTATGGGCTGGATACAGCCAGGTAAACAGCAGAAACAACATGATACCCGCGATTCCAGCGCCGCCGCCAACCAGCAATTGGTAATTCTCGGGGCGGTCGTCCGCCTCCATGCCGAACAACAGATAACCAGCCAATGCAACGCCAGCAATGCACAAAATCCATGCGATGATGATGCCTGTCATGAACATCGAGCGACGATGCTCATGACCTGCCTTGTCAGATTCAAGCGCATGGATTTTGGAGCACAATGACTTGTTCGCCGCCACGTCAATCCCTGACAGGCTGACAAGTTTTTCAAACGCATTGGACGTATTTTGCGAAAAAGCCTCGCGAAATTCCCTGTCGTAGCGTTCTAGCGGCTCATAAATGTCTTCAATCAAAAGAATACCCCTCTGGCGCGTGCCTTGGTTTCAGCGGATGCAGTAAACGGAATGCGCGTCGTATAACCTGCGCGTGCGGCGACGATCATCTTGGTCGGCCAGTCATATATGTCCGTATTCCACTGGGCGATTGTGTCATTGTACACGGCGCGTGCGGCTGTGATTTCCTTCTGGAGATAACTGTTCTGCTGCATTGCGTCTGCAATCGTGGCATGTGCCTTCAGTTCAGGATATGCCTCAAGATGTGGGAAAAGGCGGGCAAACGTCGTGTCTAACTGCTGTGAAACGGCATTGCGTGCCGCATCTGCATTTGGTGCCATTCCACCGCGGAAAGCCGCGACTGACTTCATGACGTCCTTGTCCAAATCAATTGCCTTCTCCAAAAGCGGTGCCACATTCTGAAGGATCTGTACGCGTTGCTCAAGATAATTGTCAATCTGCGATGCGTCCGCCTGGATTTTCTGTTGCAGTTTGCTGAAATAGTTCCGTGCATTGGTTTTCATGAACTGGAAAATCATCCCAGGGATGATGCCGCAAACCCAAAGCAGGATTTCAAAAATAGTCGATCCGATTCCGACCTTCACGGGCAGTTGCCGTTCAATCACATTGATGTCTCGTCCCTCTGTGTTCACGGGACCTGTCATTTCGTCCAATTCATTTGGCATGGCTAATGTTCCTTTTGGTGTTATTTATATATTAGACGTTGTGAAATAAACCACAGCACTATACTATAGGATATTTTGCCGTAAACACGATTGAAATCTGCAATATTTCCACAATACCGCGTCAATGCGCATG
>JAGCTA010000201.1 GCA_017963875.1 Victivallales bacterium
CTCGACGAGACAGATACGGCATGACGCGGTTTTGTTTGTGACGCCGCAGCCGAGATTCTCGCAGTAGCACAGCGTCGGGATGTTGATATTGAGTTTGCGCGCGGCTTCAAGGATAGTGGAACCGGCGGGAACTTCAACCTGTTTATTGTTGATTGTAATAGTTACGTTGCTCATTTTCACTCATTCCTTGACAATTGCTTTGAACGGGCAGCCATCAATACACGCACCGCACTTGATGCACTTGGCTGGATCGATGACATGTTTTTCCTTCGGATTGCCGCTGATTGCGCCAACGGGACAGTTGCGTTTGCACTTGGTGCACCCTTTGCACTTGTCGGTGATGACAAGCGTATAGAGTTTCTGGCAAGTGCCTGCGGGACATTTCTTGTCACGGACGTGGGCAAGATACTCATCCTTGAAATAGCGCAAGGTGCTGAGGATGGGGTTCGGTGCCGTCTGGCCGAGTCCGCAAAGCGCGGTATCACGGATGGTCGTTGCCAGTTTTTCAAGTTCAACCAGCGTGTTTTCATCCGCCTGGCCATCGCAGATTTTCTCGAGCATTTCAAGCATACGGCGCGTACCGATACGGCACGGCGTGCACTTGCCGCAGGATTCGTCTTTCGTGAACCCGAGGTAGAACTTCGCCATGGCAGGCATACAATCCTTGTCGGAAAGGACAATCATACCGCCAGAACCCATCATCGAACCGATCTTGCCAAGGCTGAAGTAGTCAATTGGCGTATCAAGGTTCTCTTTGGTAATGCAACCGCCAGACGGTCCGCCCGTCTGGACAGCCTTGAACTCGCGTCCACCAGCAATTCCGCCGCCGATTTCATAGATGATTTCACGCAGCGTGGTTCCCATCGGGACTTCAACCAGACCGACGTTGTTGATCTGGCCTGCCAACGCGAAGACCTTGGTACCAGCGTTGCCGCTGATGGTCTTCTTGAAATTGCCGTTCTCATCCAGTTCAGGATTCCAGTTGCCGATCTTGGCATACCACTTGGCACCCTTGCGGATGATTTCAGGAATGGAAGCGTAGGTTTCAACGTTGTTGACGTTGGTGGAGCAGCCCCAGTAACCTCCGCCGATGTTTGCGGGGAACGGCGGCTTCGTGGTTGGTTCGCCACGCATACCTTCCATCGAGTGAATCAGCGCGGTTTCCTCACCGCAGACAAATGCGCCTGCGCCGAGTTTGATTTCAATGTCAAAACAGAAATCCGTGCCGAGGATGTTCTTGCCGAGCAAACCTGCTTCACGAGCCTGGTCAATGGCAATGCGCAGACGGCTGACCGCCAGAGGATATTCCGCGCGGATATAGACAAGACCATGCTGTGCGCCGATGGCGTATGCGCCAATAGCCATGGCTTCGACGATGGAGTTCGGGTCGCCTTCCATGATGGAACGATCCATGAACGCGCCAGGATCGCCTTCATCGGCGTTGCAGACGATGTATTTTTCATCTGCCTTGACACCTGCCGCGATCCGCCATTTCATACCCGTCGGGAAACCAGCGCCGCCACGGCCGCAAATACCAGAATTCAGGACTTCCTGGACCACTTGCGCAGGAGTCATTTCCTTCAGGCACTTCGCCAATGCCTGATAGCCTTCCGCCGCGATATATTCCGTGATATCTTCTGGATTGATAAGACCGCAGTTGCGCAATGCGATACGCTGTTGCTTCGCGTAGAAGGACATCTTCGCATAGTCGTGGATGCGTTCCTTCAACATGGGCTCAACATAAAGCAACCTTTCGACAAGTTCCTTGCCAACGATGTGTTTTTCAACGATTTCCTTCGCATCATCGGGCGTCACCTGGACATAGAAAACATTGTCAGGCATAATCTTGACGATTGGTCCCTGGGCGCAGAAACCAAAACAGCCAGTCTGAATGACGCGCACGTCATTTTCCAGCCCGGCTTCTTTGATGTATTTGCGAAGATTGTCCATCATCTCCTGGGAGTTCGAGGCATGGCAGCCAGTACCGCCGCAGCAGAGGATGTCTTTTTTCACAGACTTGATGTCATGCTCGCTCAAACAACGAAGAGCAAGTTTGTTCTTGCTGTCATTGTAAGCAGCAATCAGTGCTTCCTTTGAAGTAATCTTTTCCATGTCAGCCCTTTGCCTTATATTCGTTGATGATTTCAACTGCCTTCGCAGGAGTGACTTTGCCATAGACCTTTCCATTCACGACCATGACAGGAGCCAAACCACAGGCACCGACGCAACGGAGTGCGGATATTGAGAACAAGCCATCCGCCGTTGGCGTTGTATCGGCTTTGATTCCAAGAACGCGTTCAATCTCCGACAGAACCTTCTCCGACCCCTTGACATAGCATGCCGTTCCAAGACAGACGTTGATGCAATACTTGCCTTTGGGTTCAGTAGTGAAGTAATTGTAGAAACTCACCACACCAGACACTGCCGCTTCAGAGAGGAACATCTTTTCCGCCACGTGAATTTGAACCTCACGGGGAAGATAACCGAAGATGTCCTGAGCGCGGTGCAGCACCTGGATGAGATAACCGCGCCTCCGTTCGTCCTTGGCATTGATACCAAGGCCATCAATGAAAGCGTCAAGTTCGGCGAACTTCACCTTGGCGCCTTCAGACAAGTTGTTGTCACACATGCCTTCACCTTGTTCTGTTAAGGGTCAACACTCTCGTCTCGCCAATTGGGCGGACGTACTACAAATAAATCATGATTTCATTGTCTCCATGGCAAGCCGTTTGTTGGAGACTTTGCAAAATATAATTCATGGATACAGGAATTACAACGTTTTCAAATTAAAAAAACTTTACGTCAACTGCGGCAGATATGCAAATACTTTATTTACCGTTCATTACTATATTTGCGAAATCAAGTCCCTCTGCGCACGCCTCGTCCGAACAATGCTGTTCCATAACGACCGTCGCGTTCAGATTGAGCACCGCCTTGTGGAAGTCCAATGGAATATCCCCCTTCCCTGGTATCAGATGCATATCCTGATATTTTGTGGTACCGTCCATCATCATGGCATCTGACCAGTGCACATGAGAAATGAGTTCAGGTCTGTCCAGATAATGCCACAGGAGTTTGACTCTTTCCTCTGGCGTGGCACCATGGGTCGCGTTTGATGCCGCATGACTTGTATCCAACGTCAAACGAAATGCTGGAGAATTCAGGATATCCAATATTCCCCACCACTCTTCGACCGTACAACCATAGCGGACATTTGTCGTTGGCGCGCGCAAAACCATATTCTCAACACATACTTCCAATTTCAGACGCTCCGCCACTGGAACCAGTTCACGCATGGATGCGACAAAAATATCATATTCCCCGACATGGACACCGTTCTCCTCCCACACACCAAGTGGATGAAGCACTACTTTGGTTACCCCAAGCCCTGCAGCCTGTTCCATTGTGGCTTTTGTCACTTCTAGTGAATTTGTTCTTACCTCGTCATCAATCGCCGCATAGTTGATGCCCCCAAAAGGAAGATGGCAACTTTTGATAAACTGGACGTGGTCCGCAAATTCAGAAGCCTTGTCATCATGAGTCAAATGCACCTCCAGCCCAAGCCCGTGCTTTTTCATAAACTCAATCGAATGATATGGCAAAACTGATACCTTTCCAATCATTTTTCCTTCTCCCAAAGTTGAAAACCAGTAACCATCCGCCATACCCCCGCAACAACCCACGCGGCGAGCGGCGTTTTCCGTCTTGTTCCCGCAACGCAAGTTGCGGGGAAAATGAAAAAGACGGCTTCCTCGCGCTGTCACGCGGCGGAAGCCGTCTTGAAAAAAAGAATTGGCGGCGCGTTACTTTCCCACGCTCCTGGGCGCAGTATCATCACCGCGTGCAG
>JAGCTA010000202.1 GCA_017963875.1 Victivallales bacterium
GCAGCACGGCATCTGGATGTGCGAGCATCAGCGCGATGCCGTCAGGCTTGTGGCCGACGCGTTGGAGATAATCTTCCACGCCCAAATCGGGCGAGGTGTTGTCAAAAGCAAGCAGTTCCGTCCAAATCCATATCTCTTTTCCGCAAAGTGGCATGTTTTTTCCTCTTTTTTGAGTTCATTCATAGCGAGTATCAAATTATATTCGCTAATATAAATAGTGGTTTCAGTTTTTCTAGAAGCTCCAGTTTTTTCTGGAAGATTGATTTGAGTTCTCTATAACTTTAGCTAAATTTATACACGAGAATCCAATACCATAGGCATCACATACTTATCGAGGGAATCATGTCAAACTCACCATTCAAACGTGTCGGAGTCATCAACTGGGATTGCAGCATGCCATCGGAGACGACATTCTTCGGTCATTACGCCACGCAGTCCCTGGGGCCGCGTATTTTCCGCGACAGGACTCCATACTATGCCATCGAGACGTCGCCCGACACGATTCAATACAAGGAGCGGAGCGTCGCCGACTACGAGATTGAAATGCGGCACGCCATCGCGGCGGGCATCGACTACTTCGCCTACTGCTGGTATGACCGCACGCCGCATGATGACCATTTGATGGCGGGGCAGCATGTCTGCGTCGACGACAAGGTCTGCGAACTGACCGATGCGCGCGTCAAGCACCTGGCCAGCCCGTTGCGGGACCAGCTGGGGCTCTGCGCGGTTCTCATCACCTGCCATCCCTATTCGACGGCGGCGCTGGAGGATTTGGTCGAGACGATGAAGCAGCCTTTCTACGAGAAAGTCGATGGCCGCCCGCTCGTGTATATGTTCGTGGGGTCTTGGCAGGGGACACTTGAACGGCTGTGCGCCTGTTGCGCAGCAGCCGGCGTTCCTGAACCATACGCCGTTCTAATGGCGAATAGCATTTTGCCTGACGATGCGACAAAAGTGCAGGCCCTCTGCTCATACGCAGGCACCGCGCCGAAGACAAGCAACTGGGACGAGTTCTTCGAGAACGAAATGGCAGGCAACGACTATCGATGCAAAAGCGGCATTCATATCATCCCGCACTTTTCCATGGGATGGAATCCGACGCCGCGCATCCTCCATCCAGTCCCGTGGTGCAAGTATCCCGAAGGCACCTATGCGCCGCCCGCCACCACCGAGCAGCTGCTGAAGGCCGCGGCACGCCTGAGGTCGTGGGCGGAAGACCGCCGCGACCTCTGCCCGACGGGCCATGTCCTGACATTCGCCTGGAACGAATTTGAGGAAGGCGCGTGGATTTGCCCGACAATTGGCCCTTCACCCGATGCCCCCGACACCCGTTACCGTGACACTTTCGCGCAGATAAGCCGTTTATGGAAAACATGACATAAGGTGGAACGGACCTGGCTTCGTCTTCAATCTGCATTTTTGCATCCAATAATGCAAGCATAACTGCATTTTTGCATCCAATAAGTGAAATAATAACTGCATTTTTGCATCCAATAATGCAGATCTGTGCTTGAAAGCATTTGATAGAGCATTATATTCAGTTCATGTCGTAAATGCAAATTGAGCATCAATCATCATACGCCAAAACGGGAGCAGGAGATGAAAATAGAGCGTGAACTTTTTCAAGACCTTGTCCAATGGAAAGCGTCCCCCAATAGAAAGCCTCTGATTTTGAAAGGGGTAAGACAATGTGGCAAAACGTGGTTGCTAAAAGAATTCGGGAACCGCAAGTTTGCCAATACGGTATATCTGAATTTTGAAAGGGATCAGAACCTTTCATCATTTTTCGAGGAAACATTCTCTCCGTCTGAAATTCTTAAGAATCTAAGCATTTATACCGCACAACACATTGTCCCTGATAAAACCCTTATTGTTTTTGACGAAATACAGACATGTCCTCGGGCTTTGACATCCTTGAAATACTTCTGCGAGGAAGCACCTGAATATGCGATAGCCTCCGCAGGTTCGCTTTTGGGTATTTCATTGGCCGCAAAAAGCGGGTTTCCTGTGGGGAAAGTGGATTTTCTTGAGTTGACGCCCTGCTCATTTTCAGAATACCTGCAAATCGTGAATCCAACTCTCAAAAAGCATATAAGCAAGATTGATTTGATACCATTGCCTGCTCCTTTTGTTGAAAAACTCAGCACGTATCTTCTCGAATATCTGGCTATTGGTGGTATGCCAGCCGTTGTGTCGGAGTTTATGGAACATGGAGATATTGATAAGACTGAAAAAGAATTGGATGCTATTCTCATGGCATACGAATCTGATTTCTCAAAGCATATTCCAGTGGCAGATATTCCAAAACTCCATCTAATCTGGAACTCGATCCCTGTTCAATTTGCCAAGGAAAATCGGCGGTTCTTTTACTCTGAAGTTCGCAACGGTGCACGAGCCAAGGACTTGGAGGATGCCATGCAATGGCTGATAAATGCGTCTATGGTTTTGCGAGTCAATAATGTGGAAACGCCTGAATTGTCTCTAAAGGCTTTTGAGGAACGGAAAACCTTCAAACTATTTCCTGCGGATGTTGGCGTTTTACGAAAATTGGCAGGACTTCCCTCTGGTATCTTGTTAAATCAAAAGGATGTTTTTGGTACTTTCAAGGGAAAACTTGCGGAGAATTTTGTTCTTCAACAACTTCATGCGCACAATGTCTCACCTATCTGCTATTGGACTAACTCGACAGGAAAGGCAGAGGTTGATTTTCTCATACAGCATGACGACATGATCATCCCGATTGAGACCAAATCAGGGCTTAACCTTAAAGCGCAGTCACTCAAAACTTATCGGGAAAAATACAATCCACGGCTTGCTGTCAGAACATCCATGAACAATCTTCGACTGGACGGCGGTCTGCTGAACATCCCTCTTTATTTGATGGGGGAATTTCCAAGGCTTCTGAAAAAGGCTTTGGAAATTTAACTCCCGCTCATTGCAGTCAAGTTTCAAGGTCGAAAAAAAAA
>JAGCTA010000203.1 GCA_017963875.1 Victivallales bacterium
TGTCCAGGCAGTGCCCCTACTGCCTGACCGTCATGGCTGCCATCGACGCGATGGTATGCGACAACATAATCATGGACATTGCATACGACGATGACGAGTTCGTTGTCCTTGTTTGGTTCGAGAAATGGGCTGAGGTCGAAATCGGTGGCTGTGGAGTAGCCAGTCTGGACGCCTGCAAGTTTGCGATTGCAATAGACGGCGCACCCCCACATGGCGGGGCCGACTGTCAGCACGGCGCTGAAAGACTTGCTGTTAGGTGGGTTGAAGTGGAGGCTTTTGCGGTAGAACCCCGTGCCGACGAGGAAAGAACTCGCCGCATGGGGTGTCAAAGACGCTCCCATTGGGAAATGCGGTTTGCGGTAATCTGGGTTGAAGCGTGCTGTGAGGCCAAAGAAATCCTCCTCGTCATATAATTCATAATGGTCGTCCCAATACCCTGGGGTAACCATGAGGCCAGTGAAGGATTCAGGCTGAGGGAGTTCGGATTTGTCTGGCGTGAATTTTCTTGGCGAATAGAAAAAGGCCCAAGTGCCATCCAGAGAGAGGTGTTGTGTCATGACTTTTAAAATGTTATGTTAAAATTTATGTTGTAAAAAAAAGGAAATAAGATGGAAACTCTATTTTTTCCAGTTATGCTTGAAGATGTATTCACGGACACGTTCTCGCGCGTTTGAGACAATGCTTCCCAGGAAAATGCAATGTCTGTCAGCATAATACTGGCTGTCATGGAAAAACACCTGTGATCTGACTTCGTCCATTGTGCTGTTTAATTTAAAACGAATACAGCCAATGGAGGGGTCGATGGTGGCACCTGCAGGGTTCTTTATTGTTTGCAGCCGAATTCTGACAGGAAATAGACAATTATAGAAAACCGCGTATGGATTGTCATCTGCGGATGCAGGCGTCGTGTCTGTTTTCCAACTTATTGGATTCATCACATACGCATTGCTTAAGGCATAATCAGGTTTTGGGGCCGATTGCTCGATAGGATCCCATGCGATGAGAACTCCAGTGTCAAATTGACCATTGGCTGGGACAATGGGGCGATTCTTGAAATCTTCGAGCATTGTTTCGCTTGTCCTTGGAGGTAGCCCTGAGAAGTATGCGGCGACAAAGCCATCCTCTGGTGTAATGTTTTTCATGCGTTTTAACGCCTCATATAAAACCAATGAGCCTTGACCTTGTCCGAAAAAGACATAAGGCCTGCCAGGTGAATGATAGTTGTCCAGGTAGAATTGAAAGGCATCGCAGGCATCATCAATGGCTGGCTGCAATGGTGTCTCCTCGTATGATTTCATGTTGGCATAGGCGAGTTCATAATATTCCTCGTATGGGAGGAGGCGAACAAACGGGCAGAAGACGCGCGTTTTCTTGCCAAAAGCCTTTTCTGTCTGGGAAATTGTGAAATTTGTTGTTTCCTCAGCCATGTTTTTTTCCGCCCATGACAAGTAAAGAGTGTCATTGAGTGTAAAACTGCAGGGGTAGATGTAAAAAAGGTCAAAATCGGCAAAATAACGAGGTATGGCATTTTGACGAAGGACCCAGTTGGGATAGCGAGTGTATGCCTTATTGGATGACTGGCAGGAGAATAGGAGAACTATAGACGATAGGAAACAAAAAAATAACAGGCGTTTCATAGTTTTTTGAATTCTAGAAGATCACTGTGGAAATCCGTTGTTTTAGATTGCTCTCAAATATAATTGCAATAAGGCAATTTACAATATAAACCTGAATTGTTTTTCATATTATTACGGTTTCATGGACTGTGCTGTTTTTGAAACAATCGTGTTTTTTTAGTTTTTGCATATTTCCATGTCAAAAATGTCGCATTTTGTCATACTTTGGATTATATTATATCTTTTACCTTTAAAATTTGAGATGATAAAAGAAAGGATGAAAACAATTTGAATTTTGAAATAGAATTAGAAAAGAAGGCCATTTGCGGCAATTAGTTTTGAAAGAGTGCCTTGCGAACTCAAATGGTTGCTGGAGCACATAATTGAAATTTTAAGATTGGGTTAATCAATGACTGAGGAACAACGGAAAAAGTATAAGATTTTACTGGTTGACGATGATAAACTGGTTCGTTTCACATTGTCTGCGTTCTTTAGGCAGACGAATTACAACGTGACTGCTCTTTGTTCTCCTCAGGAAGGGATAGAACTGTTGAAGCAGGAGACGTTTGACGTTGTCATATCAGATGTGGTGATGGAACCGATAGACGGTTTTTTGTTTCGCCAGATGATTCGTGAACACTTGCCTGATTTGCCGATCATCTTCCTGACATCTCTTGTAAACGGTCTGGACAATGCCCTTCTTGCGCAGGTCATGGAAGACACGTATTCGTATTATGTCCCCAAAAACACGAGCAAGCAGTTCCTTCTTGGGAAACTGGACCAGGTATTGCAGTTCTCTGGTGCCAAGCGCGAAATGAAAGAAATTCGCTTGCAGAACGAGGAGAATCAGATGCTGGCGAGCGAGGTTCAGAATGCCTTTTTGCCGCCATGGACATCCATTGAGGAGAAGTATCAGATCAGTTGGCTTTACAAGCCGCTGGGAAAAATCAGCGGTGACTTGTTTGAATGGCTGCCTGTGAACGATCATTCGGTTCTTGCGGTTTTCGGTGATGTCGCAGGCCATGGGACGCATTCGGCTCTTGGCATGATGGCGATACAGGCGTTTTTGAAGCAGATGGCTTTTTATACGGAGGAGAAGATATGCAAGCCGCATGAGATTGCGCAGGAAATCAACGACTTCATTTCCCAGTATTTGTCAGGTCGTGTGTATATGTGCGGGCTGATTTTGTATTGGAATCTTGACACGAATGTCATGCGAATGCATAACGCGGGATTTCTTGACATGACGAGTTTTGACATTCAGGATGGCAAGCGTAAGGACTTGAATCCGTCCCATTTGGGGTCGCTTCCCATGGGAATGATGAAGCAGACTGTGTATCGTGAAGCCGATACCGTAGAGTACATAGGCAATGATAATGAAGTGTATATCGTTGCTTCGGATGGCCTTATGGATCTTTCGAGAACAGAGTCTGGGGAGGAAGCCGTCGATCACTCGTTTTTTAATGACCTGCTTTCCATTTTGGTAAAGGACGTTGCCGATGAAAAGAACATCATCGCCTTGCCATACAAGTGCTATGAAAGCCTTGACCAGTTCGGTTATCACTATCCGCAGGACGACGTTTCGCTGATTGCATTGTTCAAGCCGAAAATCGAGGACAAAAATGCCAGGATCTTCATCAGCCGCGTCAATCCGAATATCGAGGATGTCGATAAGGTCAGTATCCGTGTCGCGGACTTCCTGATGGGGCTGAATATGCCGATGGAGTTCTCCACGAAGGTCGAGTTGCTCCTTGAGGAGCATCTGGTGAACATCATAGAGCACGGCATGAGTGAATACCATACAAAAAATGATTTTATCATGATAAAACTTGACTGCCAGGAGTCAGGTCTGGTCTTGACTGTGTGGGATCGTGGCAAGGAATGGAATACCGCCATGTTTGACAGGAGTTCGAAACCAGACCGCGCATTGGAGTTTTTGAATTCCCAGCATGCTTCCAGCGGACGCGGGGTTCTTATCATGCGGAAAATCGCCCCGAAAATCACCCATGAACGGCATTGTGGCATGAATGAAACAGCATTTCATATTCCATACACGGATGGCACGGAATCTTCTGATGCGTCATGACGTTTTCATGGTATAATCCGCGTTTTTTGACGGAACATAAATATGGAAAAGGAAAAAAGAGACAGGGTTGCAACAGAGGAACTGACGCGTCTGACCATGGAATTGTCTTCCAGAAAGGAGGCTGGCCATGGTCTGGCGTTTAGGATGCGAGCATGGAATGCGACTATTTGGTTCTCGTATAAATTGAAGCGTTTCATCGACCTCGTCGTATCTTTTTGTGCGCTGATTGTCCTGTTTCCGCTGTTGCTTCTTATTGGAATTTTAATCAAACTGACTTCGCCTGGCGCCATGATATTTACTCAGATACGCGTTGGTCGCTATGGACGGTATTTCCGCTTCTACAAATTCCGCACGATGTACATAGACGCGGAGGAGCGCAAGGCGCAACTGCTGGAGCAGAACCAATCCGCTGACGGGGTGATTTTCAAAATGAAGAACGACCCGCGCGTGACACCCATTGGACGGATCCTTCGCAAGACGAGTCTGGATGAATTGCCACAACTGGTGAATGTATTTTTAGGCGACATGAGCCTTGTAGGTCCCCGTCCACCTGTTCCCCAGGAAGTCAGGGAATATACTCTCGAGGACAGGAAAAGGCTGAATGTCATTCCAGGGCTGACATGCATCTGGCAGATATCGGGGCGCAGCGACATCCCGTTCTCAGGTCAGGTCAAGTTGGACAAGGAATACATTGTCTCACGTGGCTTTTGGCGTGATATTTGGATTCTTCTGAAAACCATTCCAGCGATTTTCATAGGCAAGGGAGCGTACTGAGAAAAGATGAGAGCAATTCTTAGTCCATATTCTTCCGAAGACGGCTGGCAGGCGGAGTTTTTTCAGGAAAAGTCATTGTGTGCCTTGCCTATAGCGGGGAAACCGTATGCCGAGCATCTAATTGATCTATGTTCTTTGATGGGCGTGGACGGTGTATTGATTCGAGATTACAATTACGATCTCGAGTTCGGCAAGGAAGTGATGGCTGGGCATCGATGGCCTTTGGAAGTCAACTACCAAGGTGCGGCATTGTCTCGTTCAGCCATGAAGATGAATGCACAGCATAAGGCTTTCCTTGGAGGCGACGATGTGGTGATTCTGAATGGAAGCATCCTGCCTATGCCGTCTTCTGCCCACGAATTGCTTAATGACATGGAACCGATGGAAGACGATACGTTGGGGGATGGCGTGTATTTGTTGCGAAAAGGAAAACTATGGAGAAGCAAGGCGCCTGTCAAGGTGCTTCATTCTGTAAAGGACTATTTTGACATCAATTTCGAGTTGATGGAAACTCCTGGTGTCTATGTGCTGCCAGGCTATTCCGCAGAGAATTCCGTGTATATGGGGATGAATGTGGCAATCATGTCGGAA
>JAGCTA010000026.1 GCA_017963875.1 Victivallales bacterium
ACCGTATAATCGTCGGTGAATGCCGAGGTGCCGAAGCGCTCGACATGCTTCAGGCAATGAACACTGGCCATGACGGTTCGCTGACAACCGCTCACGCCAACAACCCGCGTGATGCGCTCACGCGACTGGAGAACATGGTCATGATGGCGGGATTTGAACTTCCATCCAAGGCCATTCGCGAGCAAATCGCATCGGCATTGGACCTCATTGTGCAGCAGACGCGACTCCCAGACGGTTCGCGTAAAATCGTGCAGATATCTGAAGTCACTGGCCGCGAGGGAGATGTCATTCTGTTGCAGGATATTTTCACTTTCGAGCAGGAAGGGATTGACAACAACGGCAAAGTCATCGGCCACCACACGGCAACGGGTAACATCCCCTATTTCGTTGAAGAACTGCGAAAAACAGGTCGCCTCACGCTGGACATGTCCGTATTCGTTCCTAAAAACTAAGGAAATCATACTGTGAATCTTGACAAAAACATCATGAATCTGGCGCTGGTTTTCGCGGCAGTGTCTCTGGGAATTTTCCTGGCTGTCTCCACGCTGTACAAACTGGCTCTTGAACGCATGGAAAACAAACGCGACGCCTACGAGGAACTGCGCAGATACATTTCAATGCCACGGCTCCTTTCCATACGTTTTTCGGCCTCTCTCCTCATGGGAGTCGGTCTCATCGTGATTCTGATCCTCTGCGGCGTCCTCAACCCGTTCATCTATCTGCCCGTCGGTGCTGGGGCGGCATTGCTCGGTGCCATGGCGCCGCTATGGTACTACAAGTACAAGGCGATGCAACGGCGTGAACTTTTCGAGGCACGGCTTCTGGATTTCACCATGGGGCTTGCAAGCGGCCTGCGTTCAGGTCTCGCGTTGCCGCAGGCGCTTGAGGCCACGGCAAAACGCATGGGGGAGCCTATGCAGGAGGAACTGATGACTGTACTCCGCGAATACCGCTTCGGCATGGAACTCGCCGATGCGCTTTCTCGGCTCAATGAACGCATGCCCAGCGAGGACTTGAGCCTTCTTGTCACAACCATCAAACTGACAACCCGCACAGGCGGAAGTCTCGTTGAAGTCATGGACAAAATGGTCGAGATGATTCGCGGTCGCCGCGAGTTCCAGGAACGCCTGAAGAACATGACCGCCCAAGGCCGTTTTGAAGCAATCGCCATGTCGCTCGCGCCATTGGCCGCTTTTATTCTGCTATATATCATTGATCCGAAGTTGATGCGCCCCATGGTCACCACGGGGATGGGCTGGTGCGGCATTGCAGTCGTGGTCGGCCTAGTCACCTGCGGTTTCCTCGTCATCAAAAAAATCACCACAATAGAGGTCTAGATGAACAGTTCCAACTTGCTCACCTATACAGTAGTTTTTCTGGTTGTCTTCGTACCATACGCCTTTCTCCAGTTCTGCCTGGAAAACAGGAGGTGCTCAAATGTTGAACAAAATTATGAATCCTGGCCTGGCGTTTTCCGCTCGATGCGTTGGATACTTGCCATGCTCGCGCCTACCGCAGGAAAGTATCTGGCTAATCTTCAGCCCAATCGCGCCAAGAACATCAAAAACAAACTTGTCATAGCAGCCATCAACATGGGCCATGAATATGTTTTCGCCGCAGAAGCGCTCTTCGCCATCGCAGGCACCATCATTCCTTTGCTCTTCATGCTTGTCATATCGGCCCGCTGGGACATTTCCATTGGCGCGGGGATTCTTTTCGGCTTCATTGGCCTAGTCTATCCTTCAATGACCATCGAGAGCCTTGCCAGTAAACGGCAGGAAATCATCATGAAGAACCTGCCTTTCGCCATTGACCTTGTCGGTTCTGCCATGCGTGCGGGACTCGATTTCTCTGCAGCCATCCGCTATTATGTCAGCACAGAGAAGAAAACAAACCCGCTGGCTATTGAGTTCGGTGTCATGCTCCGTCAGATGGAATTGGGCAAGACACGCGTCGAAGCCCTTGAAGATACATCCAACCGAATCCAGACGGATGATTTTCGTTCATTTGTCGGCGCAGTTGCCCATGGAACGGAAATCGGCGCATCCATCGTGGACACCATGCGGATTCAAGGCGAGGAAATGCGTCGGGCACGGTTCAACCGCGCCGAACGCAAGGCAGCACGAGCCCCATCCATTATGATTCTTCCCATTGCAGTATTCATCATGCCTGCCATCTTCGTGGTCATAGGCACTCCTGTTCTTATCCGAATCCAGCAGAGCGGGCTTGGAGGATTGATGTAATGAAATACCAGATACGTTTTACCGATGGCGAATTCCAGGGACAAGTCTTTCCCATTGGCTCTGATGTACTGTCGCTGGGGCGCTCACACACCAATGTCGTCCACCTTCAGTCACCAGATGTCTCTGGCCGCCATGTCAACCTTACTCTCACGAACAATGGCGTCATGTTGGAGAACTTCAGTTCCCGCGTGACGACTGTCGATGGAGACCCCATTTCACTTGGCGACCGTGTCGGCCTCGTCGCAGGACAAGTCATCGGGCTTGGCTCACTGGTGAAATTCACATTGGAGGCATTGCCCGATGACACGCCCAGTTCCCCTGCCGCGCCAACTGCCAGCGACGACAGCGCAACCTTTCCCCCTGCCCCTAAGGTCCCGATGTCTGCTGGCGATGACAGCGCAACAGTGCCACCATCGCCAAAGGCCGACGCAAAATCCGATGACGATGCGACGGTGCCGCCAATGCAGAAGTCCCCAGTGAAGACTGACGACAACGCCACAGTTCCTCCAACGCCGCCGTCAAAGTCTGCTAAGAAATCCAAGCAGCCTTCGAAACAGGAGCCAGAACCTCCGAATTCCGTTCCAACGCCTGCGCCGTCGCCTGCTGCAGAGGCTGATGGCAATGATGATGTCTCCAACGAGACGATTTCAATGCAGACCCGCATGGCGTCTGCCGAGGAACTAGAATACATGAAGAGCAGCCATGAAAAGAAAAAAATGCGCAAAACAGGCTGTGTCTTCTTAGTGCTTCTTTCAGTCATCGCAATCGCTGCAGCCGTTTATTTCTGCTTCTTCTATCGCCAGCCAGAAAAAGTTATCAGTTGGCCGCGCAATGAAGCAGGCAAGGAACTGGCGACAAGCGCTCAACTGGATGAATCCTGCCCATACGCCAAGTCACTCGAAATCAAGTATCCCGACGTTGAAGATGCATCAGTCAAAAAGGAAAACGGCAAACTGACAATCATTTCGCGCCTCGGCAAGTACCAGGACGTCCCGCTACGCTTGACCATGGAATACTTCCAGGACAGGAACTCCCTGACACAGAACCGTGAAACAACCCTGGAGACCTGGATGGCGTCCAAGACCAGCGGCACTGAAAACTGGAACTTTGATCTGATTCAGCCGCTGGCTTTCTACCAGAACGACCACGGCATCCCCTTCCTCTGCGTCCCCTACAGCCGCACCGAAAACAACGAATCATACGTCGGTTATGCCGTGCAGATACGTATCACAGACTGGGTGTTCATCCTCCAAAAGGAAATCCCGACACGCGACAGATGGCGCGCCGAATGGTTCATCCAGGGACACAGTTTCCTCCGCTTCGCGGAAGGACTCACCTCCAAGCATTGGGAAGGCACCGACACATACCAGAAGGGTGACCTCACGGGCATCATCGCCGAGTCGCGCGCACTGATTCGTCGCCATTCAACAACCGTCTGGCAAAAGGCTGAATATCTTATCCGAAGCGCACTATGCCAGGCCCCGCAGACCCCCGATGGACAGAAAATCACTGCGGATGCGACCGAACTTCTAAAGGAACTCCGTGATGCGCAAATCGAATACTACAACGCGCAGAAAATCGCCTATCTTCTTGCAAAAACTAAGCGAAATGAAAAGGAACAGAAGAAAATCATCGCTGAACTCAAGGCTGTGTTTGCTTCAGAAGAAGACCAAAGATACCATAAAATCAGGCAGGACAAATGGGACTGAAAGCAAAAAAAGATCTACAAATAAGGCTGGAACATGAGGGGAAGATTCTCTTTGAGACTTCATTGTCCGACATTGCAGCCGATATAACCATCGGGCGTGCTGCGGACTGTACCTGGGTCATCCCGCCAACTGACCGTGTCGCCAGCAACCACCATGCCACGCTTTCCAAAAAGCATGGCCATGCTGTCATCGTCGACAACAAAAGCCGAAACGGCATCTACTATAAAGGTGCAAAAGTCACTGAAAGAAAACTCGCCCCTGGAGACCAAATCGGCATCGGCGACTGCCGATTGTTTGCCGAACTCCCCCAGGCGACAGGCAAAGGGCCTGAGCGTGAATTCAATCGCCTTGAGCAGTTGAATGGCGAAAAAAAAGGCTCCATGTTCGATTTGTCACAGCAAACAGTGCGAATCGGCACCTCCGCTGATTGCGAAATCGTGCTCAATGACTCCGTTATTTCGCATTTTCATGCATCCATTGAGCAGCGCCCCGATGGCAGCAGTTGGATTCGTGACATGGGCAGCCGCAACGGCACACGAGTCAACGGTACCGCCCTGTCTGGCTCCGCGTCGGATTCAGGCCGTCTTCTCAAAGACGGTGATATCATCACCATTTCCTACATTGAGTTTAAATTCTGGGACAAGTACGCCGTGCATGTTCGTTCTCATGTCCTTCTGAAGACCATTGCATGCATCCTCACATTTGCAATACTTGTCGGAGGATATTACGCATGGCTCTCCGTCATGCCTTCCGCAAAGCACCACATCGACCTTGCGCGCGAATACGCCAGACAACGAGATTTCGCCTCTGCAAGAGCGCATCTCGAAGCCGCCGCCAATGCACGTGCGTCTGAAGACTATGACGCCGAACGCGCCGAACTGATGACGCAACTCGGGCAATGGGAGGACACAGTCAAAAAATGGAACGAGGTTAAAAAACTCCTTGCGAACAGAAAATGGATTTCCGCGAACAAAATCCTCAGCCCGCTGTTGAGCCAAAACATGGAATTCTGGCGTTGGAACGACACGGATGCCAATGTCTCGAAAAATGAAGCCATTGCGACCAAACGAGTCATTGACGCTTATCTTGAAAGCCGCGACACACTTGAAGCACCTGACGCTGACAGCCGCCGTCTGGAAAACTCGCTCAACAATGTGTCTGCGGAACTGTCCGCCCTTCAGAAAAACCAGCCTGAATTTTGCAACGAACTTGTTATTTTCGCCTCCGATATACGAGATGAACTCAAACTCACCACTGACCAGTTGAATCTTATTGAGAAAAAACTCCAGGAACTCAGTGCTTTGGAAAAACTGGAAACGGTCATCAAGGATCTGGAAACCATCCGTGCCATGACAGAAAAACACAATGACGAACGGGCTAAAAAAGGAAACAGATTCTCGCCTCTCGTTGTCGCCAAGGCACGGGATGTCCTTGAACCACTCGCCAAACTGCGTGAAGGCAAATCGGTTCTTGACAACAATTATGCCAAGGCAGCCATTTTTGAATTCAGCGGCATCAAGAGAGAACTGCCTCTGCCAACCATCGAAGAGTGTGCGGTCTATCCAGTCATGGCAGACAAGCGCCAGCAGATTCTGTCACTTCAAAAGCAATTCGAGGATGACGCACGGCAACTCGAATTGCTTTGGAAAAGTTTCAAATCCCAATCACTTGAGCCTGGGAAGATTCCCGCTTGCATTGAAGGCCTCACCGACACCAAGCGCCTTGAAGCAGTCCTCAACTGCGACTGCCTGGCGTTGCCTCTTCCAAAGTGGAGCCGAACCGAACCTTCGGGTGAATACGATCGGATGCTCGGTGTCGAGAGTTTCTTTGAGTTTCTCAATATGCAGCCAGCGGCTTTTGACGCCAGCATTCTCGAAGAGCGCTCATTCAGGCCAGACATATATCAGGCACGCTCGCTCTACAGTAACATGGAACTCCTTCTCACATTCCTCGAACGGCCAAGTCTTGCCATGATCAAACAGCAGCCTGACAACAAAGTGAACGAACTGGCGCTATACGCTGATGACCTCATCGTCCAACGGGATGCCATTGTCTCCACGCTGCTGGAACGCTACGGCAAATCCGAAGCACGTGACGGCATCATCGCTGGGGGCATGGCGCTGCTTCTTGCAAAACCCGCACAACTGCCCAAGGACATCCAGGACAATCTCCAGCAGCGTTTGCGCAAACTGCGCCAGGCTATCATGGCGTTGCAAGTCGGCGAGCAGACCCCCGAACAAGCCATTGCCCAGCGCAAGAAAACCCTGGAAATCGGCATTCCTGGCGATTCACTTGTCAAGCAGGCATGGTCCATGGAGCATCCCGCAAAATGAAGTTTTCCGTAGCAGTCACAAGGGACAACCGAGGTTCAGTCCTCATGGAATACGCTATCCTCACCATGATGGCGGCAATCCCCATGTACCTTGTCTGGTGCGGCTGTTCCGTTCCACTCGACTGGTTTGGCGGCACCCCCATCGAATACCCTGGAATCTATGATTTCACCACAGGGCAATACAAAGGAACAGGACTGGAACTCCAGAAATTCTTTGAAATGGTGCAGAGCGGCATTGCACTGCCCATCCCATAAATAAACAAAACCACTTTAACAACAAGGAGAAAAACATGACAAGTATGAACTTGAAACTTCGCCGTGCCAAGCGCACAAAAGTCGGCCGTTTCCTGTGCCGCCTGCTCGGTGACGAGCGTGGTGCCGTTGCAATGGAATACGTCGTCATCGCACTGCTCGTCGCAGCGGCGGTCGTCGGAATCGTCATCGTGTTCGGCAGCCGTATCGCCAGCATGTTCGGCGGTGCAACCAAGGCGCTTTCTTCCTCCGAAACAGGGCAGGCAGAAGTCGCAAAGGAACAGGAAGCCTCCCGTTCAGACCACGCAGCACGCGCAAAGACTCAACTCGACAATGGCGATACCATGCGCGGAAGCGATGGCAAACAGGAAGGCGGCGAAGGCACGCCAGAATAATCGTTCCGCCAAAAGCGTTTTTCCACGGCGAGCCGCAACCTCGCTTCCGCCGTGGAAAATGCTTAGAATCAACTCTGTCCCCCAATGACACCGATACTGACGACACAGGCGCTCTGGTGTCTGCTTATTGGCGCGTCGCCCTGGCTGGCGGCGCTCTGCTGGCATGACATCAAGCACAGGCGGCTTCCCAACAGCCTCACGCTGACGCTGACTGCAGCCGCGCTTGTATTCCGATTCGGCTATGGGGGACTGCCGTTGTTGATTGATGGCGCACTCGGCGGCCTGGTCGCCGTGCTCTTTCTCCTCCTGCCTTTCCTGCTTCGCGGGGCAGGTGGAGGAGATGTCAAAATGTTCTTGGCAACAGGTTGCATCTGCGGTCTTGCAAGCGCGCCAATCATGTTGTTCATCACGTCCGCCGTCGGCTTCGTGCTGGCGGTCATCATGCTGATAGCGGGTCGTGCGGATGCCAGCCGTCTAAGGCATTGGGGCAGATGTCTCTTTGATTGGCGCTATGACAGAAAAGCGGGTCGTGAGGCATTGCCTCCAAAGACGGACGAACGCGTCCGTCTTCCCTTCGGCGTCGCCATCGCCATCGGCACATGGCTGACATTGTCCTTTGCGCTGATATAGCGTTTGTATTTTCTTTTCTTCTCTTCTAATAAAGTCTATGAAAAAAACAATCATGAGCACATTGCTAGATGACCGAGGCACGGTTCTTATGGAATTCGTGATGGTCATGCCTATTCTCGTGTTCATGATTTTCTGCATAATTCAACTGGCCATCGTCTGCATGGCAAAGCAGGTGACGTATTACGCCGCCTTTTCCGCCGCGCGTGCGGCCATCGTCTATCACCCCTCGGATTTCAGTGAAAACGGCAAATTCTACACTGACAGGGGCGTTGTACACCAGGCCGCCTGCACAGCGCTTTCATGGCTCGGCCAGATGCCTGGCGGCAACGGGAGAATTGAGATTCCCGATTGGGGGCCAGTCGAGGGCTCGGGCTTCATCCGCAACCAAGTCTCCATTGATCCAGACAACAGCGCAATCCTCACAGATGTCCCAGGAATAAAAGTCACGGTACTTTTCCGCATGCCTCTTCTCATTCCTTTCGCTGGCCATGTCATTGGATATTTCCATGGAGGCGGCTCGCCCGAGGGAAACTGGACCATCGATGGCTTGAATCCCGTCGACATGGCGGAAAAAGTCGGTGCCATCAAATTAAACGACGTCCCCTGTTTCACATTACGCGAAACGTACATTCTCCCACGCCCATGGGATTCAGGAATGTTCCCACGCGCTGAAACGCTTGATGAACTTGGAACAGGAGAACTCCCAAAATGACACGCCGGGCCTTGCTAATAGCATTCAGAAAAATCGCCTCCCTGGGCCGAGATGAACAAGGTGCGGCGCTTGTCATCACCCTCGCCGTCTTCTTCTTCATGTTCATGCTCGTCTCTGGTGTCTATGCGCTTGGGATTTCCGTCAACCGCCGCATCGAACTACAGAACGCCTGCGATGCCGCCGCCTATTCCGCCGCCGTTGTCCAGGCGGACGGCCTTTCGCGCATGGCGATTGTCAACCGAGCCATGTCCTGGACGTATGTCCAGATGGTCCGCAGACAACTCGATTACATCACTTACCGCTGGCTGAAACTTACTCACATGCGCTTCGGGGAAGACTACAAGAAAGCGGAGGACTACCATTTTTGCCTGAACCCGCTCTGCGAAAAGAACCACGATGACGAAGGGCCTGGCTGGTGGTGCGGCCAGGGACCGAAGGAGACCAAGAAAATCCGCATCAACATGCGTTCAGACTGCCTTGACTATGACAACCTTGGAAGACAACTTGACCAATGGTCCAGTCAGATGGGCGACGACCAGTCGTCGAGCGGCGGCTCTTTCAGTTCTGGCGGTTCTTCTAGTTCTGGCGGCTCCAGTCCCTTTGATGACGATGACATATTTACCAACGGACCATCCAACCTCACCAGCACGCAGCAGCAGTTCCTTGACATTGTTCAGCAGTACTCAGGTCAACTCACTGAAGACCAGATGTTCACCAAATGGTTCCAGATGAACGGAGGTGGCGAGGAACCGCCCAAATTCGTCCAGGACGAAAACGGACAAATGAAAGTTAACGACGAATGGGTTCTGTGGAACGAGAAACGTAGAGAATTCGTCAATGACAACAAAATCACCGAGGCCAGTTATGGCGAATCCGTCAAGGCATACTGCAAAATCTGCGGCAAACCAATGCTTGATCCAATGACAAAAATGCCTATCGACCACTCCTCGTGCTACGAAATATACAATGCACAGATGGAAGAAAAACGCCAGCAGCAGGAACAGCAGGAACAGGCGGCGTCAGGCGGAGAATGTTCCATCTGCCACGCATCGAAAAACGGCGGCACTCACAAATACTGCAACTGGGCACAGGGCATGGCGCAGCAGATTCAAAGTGACAAGGAAACCATCGAAATGCTCAATTTGGCCCTCACCGCAATCAATCTCAATATGATTGTCGGCATGAAGGAAACCGCCCGTAACATGCTTGAAGTCAACCTGCCTAAAAATGCAGACGGCGATATCGACCCAGATTTCCTATATTCACTCCACATCCCCACGGGCAGCGATCCGTATGCCGCCGATGCCAGCGATCCGTCGCTGGTGGGCTTCTTCTCGCCACTCTATAACACAGAAGAGCATGAGACCCTCTTCCTGAACATGGCCGACGGCCAGGCACCAGGCTCGCTCCCTGCGTTCTTTAACGGCGGCGATGCTGAAACAAATGGCCTCGGAGGCTTCCTCGACAGTTTTTCCAATCTCCTCGGCGGTGGTAACAAGGCACAGGGACTCGACCAGTGGTTCATCAGAACCTTCCCCCAAGAGACGAAAACCGACAATCAGGTCACCGTCAAGCCGACAATCGAGTCATACCATGCCGCAGGAATCTGCCGTTGCTACAAGAACGCCAACCGTGATGAAGGCCGCTCCGCGCTCCTCGGCACCCATCGTGGAAATCACATTCTCGACCTCGTGTCAAATGTCGTCGGCGGAGGGGACATGCTCGGCCTTTCTAATATTATCAAGGTTTTCAGCAACCTCATCGCCGACATGGTGGACATCACGCCGTCATGCCAGAACAACCGCGACCGCTTTCCCGACATGTGCTCGAAAGCCGACAGTTCCTTCGCTCTCGTCTCGCAATACCGCTGGGCAAGCGCCAAATGGTTCTGCTTCTTCGTCGTGTACCCCTTCGGCATCGAATGGTACCACCCCTTCATCCCGCAACTCTACTGCAAGGCTGGACACGGCTACGGCAGTGGCCTGTCGTGGATTGCCAAGCAAGTCCAAATGATTTTCTCGCCATCAGGCAAATCGCGTAACGACTATCGGCAGTGCTGGATGGGAATCGACACGGATTTCGTGCTCAAGGGACATGCGCGTATCTATGGCGATGACAAGGACCTCGTCAATGAACAGTACGTCGGCGTTCCCGCTCGCCCATGGCTGCTGAATGAAAAATTCTTCTCGGGGGACGGCACCATCACCGTCGGACTGGCCCGAAAGCACCGTAATCCATGGCAGAAGTTGCTTAACGTCTTCGATGGCGTCGCCACCCCTGAATCACCCAATGTCTCACGTGGTCTCATGTCTCTGTTCAATGTCCATGAGAACAATTATCTTTGGACAGTCAGCACGGCCCGTGCCGCATACCGCAGACGCTCCGATGGATGGGACGGGCAAAGCCTCGCGTATGATGTCAAATTCGACACATCTGCCTTCCCAGACGCCTTGGCGATTGAATACTCATC